>JAPKBW010000031.1 GCA_028823235.1 Longimicrobiales bacterium
CCCACAACTATATAAAACACACGACAACAGTAGAGTACCTAAAGCTAAATTGGGCTTCATCGCACCGCGTTCCTCAACGAATGTTTTTAAACGTTTCAAGTATCAACAAAAGCTACAACAACAATGTACCTAGGCACCGTCACCCTAGTAGTCTAAGCATCGAACCCGGCAAAATACAATTAGCAAATGTTCTCGGAGCCTGCGTGTGCACCCTGCCTTAGGGAAACAGAGATGCAATGAGTGTCTTTTCAGGAATACTCAATATTTTTTCTACATAGTCCTGGTAGAGCTTATGGCCTAGTGGATTACGAGTAATGATTTCATCGGGGGTGCCTAGCTTGAATTCCTCGTTTCCACTGCCATAGCCGCCCTGAACTTTCCCTGCGACAGCGAAATAGTCCCACTCTGCAAGAATCAGCCAGTAGGCATATTCTTGTGTAAGAATCCGGTGATACGTTTCCGCGTCGTCGATGTCCGCATAACTAGTGATGTCATAGTCACCAGCATCGATAGCCTCCTGCATGGCCCTATACAGTTGTGTATTTTTATCCCTGTAACCCCATGCAGAGGGAAATGTTAGCTCAAACGCGACTGCCGTAACGGTGTGCAGCAAATGCTCCAACACCTCTCCAATTTGGTCAGCGCCAGATCGGCCTTCAAAAATATAGTCCACTGCATTGTCGTCGTAGGGATCGCTTGCCCCAGCATCCATATTTGCGTAGTTGCTCGGAGAACTTAGGCCCACTCTCTGATAGACGTATTGAGAGGAAACAGTCGAGTTGTAACTACCCCTCATAGCTGTATCCACACGGCTTGAGCTTTGGAACATGGCTTCGTAGGCCTTACCAACATTCGTCATAAATGAAGACGAAACATCTGATCTTCCAAAAAGAGCCAGACCATTCTGGGTGACTTTTTGTGTGAAGACATCGTTGGTGCCGTCGGGGTTGGCACCCGACGGACTTGATGGACTATCTCCGCAAGCAACGAAAGCCAAGAGAATAGTTTGAATGAGAATTATTCTCATGACTGTGGTCGACGATACCATTGAATCCATTGGTATTTGGCTCATTTACCTAACAATTCCATAGCTCTTTCTTCAGGAATGATGGTTTGACCTGCGGCACTCACCGGACGAGAGCAATACTTTTTAATCGGTGACCGGAGGAGGGACGCCGCGATCGCGTTCATGACGTTGCAACTGCACCAGCTATTCAATTTAGGGAATGTTCGACCCGTGTGGGATCCAGCGCATTTTCCGATTCCGCACTCCATAAACCAAGACAGAACCCTACCGCGGGAAGAGCCCCGACAAGCCCAACGTGAACCCAACATCCGGGGCTTGGTCCGTGACACCCACAGCAGCGGCCGCGTCCAGTTGCCATCGCGGGTTCAGCAGAAAGGTGCCTCCGAAATTGACGACACCGACGTTCCCGCCGTGCTGGTCTTCCGCGATCTGCTCGAAGGCGATTTCAAGGAAGGCGCCGAGCGAATCAGTGAGCCCCTTCCCGACCACGGCACCGAAGATGCCCGACATAAAGCGTCCGCCGTCAGCGCTATCGTAGAGAATTCCAGGCATGACCCCGATCCCCCAATCGCCCTCCAGCGCCCACTCCGCCACCAACCGGAGCGAGGGCCGCGTCCCGCTGCCGCGGAAATCTTCCGATCCCGTGGGCAGGTCGGTGTGAACCAGGACGGCCATCGCAGGCGCGCTCCCGGTCTCTGGAGCGAAGAACGCCCACTTCAGGCCGACCGCTAAGTCCGAGACACCGTTGGTCGTGAGCCCGGCTGATCCCCGCCCTTCTTCGAGCGTGCTTCGGATGAACCAGTCCGACTCGAGGCGGAACTCCCAGGCGTCCGCGATGCCGACGCGGAAGAGGAAGGGAGTGGTCCAATTCCCTAGCTTCGTTCCAAGGTCCTCCGTTTGGTCGAACGCGACGGATCCTTCAACCTGGACGCTGCCCTTACCCACCGTCGAGCTGGATTCGACGAAGTCGGGCCGGTCCGTACCGATGGACTGGGAGAGAGCCGTCCTCGGGACAACCGCTAGTGACAGTGCAAGGAGTACAACAGAACGAAAGTGAAACATGGCAACCCCGATCGGTGACGTATTAGGCTTGCCTAAACTATCTGAGATCGCCGATTTGCCAAGGACCGTGGCCGGCTCCAATCGCCGCAGCAACTCGGAGATCCCACCACCAGCAGAATACGGGTCCCCCCCCGAGGCCTGTCAGCCGTCCAGCTCAGGATTCCAGTTCATGCAGTCGGGGGCCGGACGACGCGTTGGTGAATAGCTCCTGGGTCCACCTCCGGGGTGAACCACCCGTAGCGCAGATAGTACAACGCTGCCAAGTCGCCCCTTCCCTACGCCGCGTGAGCCCGGTGCGCAGGATCCTCAACACGCTGACCCGGCTCAGTATGCCAAACAGCTATAAACCGCGTGGCCTTTACGTTTCCAGGGGAGCCAAACGATCGATCATCACTTCCGGAACCTATAGCTGAGCTTCAAAAACAGCCCGTCGGCCACGGACCGCACTCGCTCGAAAGTGAACGCGGACGTGTCTTCGAACTGACGCGTATACCCGAAGAATAAGACCGTGCCTGGCGTAGGTTCGTACGCCAGGAGACCCTCGATCCGAAAGTCGTGCGCATCAGAGCCTCGCCTGACCGAGCACGTCCCGCCGTTGCATGAGTAGACCGCCTCTCCTGTCACAGGATCGAGAAGATCGCCTCGGGACTGGGTGGAGTACTCACCGATGCTGCGAACGTAAAGCGCCCTGGACAGCTGATAGCGTATCTGAAGTCGAGGGATCGTCGCGGAGGAATACTTGGATTCGTCTAGGCTACGGAGAATGGTCACGTGACGAGCACCGATTTCAGCCTGTATAGAGCCGGTCGGATATACGGTGAACCCCACATCCGTGCTCCAACGCTCACCGAGCCCCAAGGGCACCGATCGGGAGAAGATCGGTGACTTAGACCAACCCCCTCCGAAGGATATCCTTACCGCATCCCAAGTGCTGACCCAGCCACGCAAACTCAGTGAGTGCAGATTCGAGAATAGATCCTGGCTCGAACTCACCGGAACTAGATCGCCCTCGGACGGCCCGGAATAGAGCCCGTCATAATAAGTCGGGTCGAAAGCGTAAGAGCTTTGCCGGTAGTTCAGGAAACCACCGACATTGCCTCTCAGCGAAGTGCTCAGTCCCACGCCGGCTCGGGTCTCGAGCGGCGTCCCTGCCGACCAAAATCGGCCCTGATCCCACGTGGCGCTGGCGTCGAACGAAGGCCCCCAACTCTCGACCAACGAGCCGCGATCTCCTCGAAACGTATAGCTGGTCCGCCCGTCGACCTGGGTGATGCCCGTACGCCGAATGAAGCCGCTGCCGGCCTGGAAATCGGCCGTGACATCCTCGAATGAGGCGTTCATGGACAGTGCTCGTCCCGAGCGACGCGCGCTCAGGCTGACTAAGGATCCCCAATCGGTGGAACTCCCCGGGCTTCCGTCCGCGCTGCCCGCCGCAAGCATCTCCAGCGTGTAGCGACCCCCAAGCACCAAGCGGGCGTCTGCGCCGAGAACCCGATTGTAGCCTACGCCAGGCTCCGTGCGATCGGTATACACACCTCCGATACTCGACGAACGCCCGAGGTCGCGTTTGAAGCGAAGCAGGTTCACGATTGGCTGGGACGCGCCACCGTCGAGTTTGTCGACCGCCCCGAGGTAAGCAACGTTGAAGGATCCAACCTTGCCAGAGAGCTTGGCTGCGCCGACCGGATTCACGATAGAGCGCGTGTACACGAGCCGCTTCGGCATCGAAAAGACGTCCGTGCCCTCCAGAAAGAAGGGCCTCTGCTCAGGAAGGAAGAGAGCAAACCGCTCGTTTATCGCAATTTGCCCCGCATCCGCCTCGATCTGACTGAAGTCAGGGTTGACCGTCCCATCCAGGGTGAGATTCGACGTGAGCCCATACGTGAGATTCAACCCCATCTCATAGTCCGCCCCATCGCGGACCAGTCGATTGAGCTCGTTCGCCCTGCTTTGGCTGGAGCCCACGAGCGTCGGGTTGATTTCGAGAAACAACCCGGGATCAAGGCCCTTGAGCCCGCGGATTGCTCCGGACTGTTCGAGGCGATTCGCACGCTCACTCGTGATCGGCGCCCACGACTGAGAATAGCCGGTCCGCCGAATCGTCCGCTGAATCTGAAGGCCCCAATCCTGCACTTCCAACTCGGGGAACCGCAGGGACTTGATCGGGATGCGAATCTCGGCGGAGAAACCTTCGTCATCCACTCGGCCGGAAGATTGCCACAAGAAGTCTGGGCTCCAGTCGATCGGGTCGCCGAACCGACCGCTCCCTCCTGCTACCCAAAGGCCGTCCGCTTGAACGCCGAGGGGGTTCACCATAAAGACGTATGCTCGACGTTGATCATTAAACGTGTCGAGCACAACGCGAACATAGTCGTCGGAACGTCCATACCCGTCCCGTTCCGTCAGAGTGGCCCTCACACCCCCGCTTCTATCATCCGCACGAATCGCGAACAGAAACGCGTCGTCCGTGATAATTACCCGGACCGTCGTGTTCTCCGAGGGGCTGCTTCCTTCGATGGGGCTGTACTGCGTGAAGCCTGTGAGTACGGCGGCATCACGCCAGGCAGCTTCGTCCAGACGCCCATCTATGCTGATGTCGACCCCACCTATCCGCGGAACTACGACGTCCAGCTCCCGGGCCGCTCCGTCGTACACAGTCGAGGAATCGGCATGGCTCGAAATAGTCGGAGCCCCAGGGGGATGGGTACCTTCCACGGGTGAGAGTTGGATCGCAGCGAGGAGAAGCGTGGTTCGTAACATTTGAATTGGCGTCTAAGTTTTCTCTCACTATTACTTGTACAAGCCTAATACAAACCTTTTTTGAGTCAAATGCCGGCGTTAGCGCATGGCTCGGGGGTAGCGAGCGAATCCCGCCTCTCCTGAGCAAGTCACAGGAATGCGTAGCCGTCGGGAATGCCGAACCACGTCATCTGGAGCCCAGCAGTATTGATATGAAGACCTGGTGGCCATGGCGGACGAGGCCGCACGACATGGTGTGAAGGTCGCCACCCATGCACACGGCCGGGAAGGTATCCTGGCTGCGGGCCGTGCCGGGGTCGCGTGCGTCCGAACACGGGTTGATGCTTACTGCTTAGATGCCACGACTGGGCTATCCAAAACCCCGGACAATCGAAACTCGCCATAGTCTCGATTCAGAATCATTCGGACCAACACCAGCGTAATTGAGACCCCGCCCGGAAGTCCAATTCAGCGTCCCTAAATGAAAAAGCACAGGGCATAGCCAAGAGCAAGCCCCTTAGCGAAAGCAATCCAAGCAAGGCCGTAATCTGAGATGCCCAGTTTTTTCTTCCACCACTCCAGCTGCCTCGAGTGCCACTCTATGATCGTCATACGTCCCCCCCGAGAGAACTCTAAATTCGCATGAAAAGTTTCTAGGTTTGTTAACTATTTTCCTCGCGGGTACTCAACCTCCATCCTTGAGCACCCGGACCGAGTCGCCGACGATTTCCAGTACTTCTACCGAGCCGCCGTAATCATTTCTTGCCGCGTAATAGGCGGCCATGGCTACGTCGACACGCCAAGCTTGCCCGCCGCATGCGCTAGCAATCCCGGACTCTTGGATGCTATGCCCCATGACGATTCGTTTGGCCTCCAACGCATTCAATGCCTCCTCGAGGACTGAGCATGCCGAAGAATCAGGATCATCAGAGTACAATCGGGTCCACTGGGGACTATCCGAGCCGGACAACACTGAGGGAAGATCCGCCTCCCCTCGAAGCCACGCTTGCGCCGAACTGTTGATCTCGTCGATACCGTACGCGACGTGCTCAGGAAGCACCCCGCCGTGAACAAAGATGTTGTCGCCGACCCGGGCAATCACCTGCCGCTCAGCCAGTAGGTTAGCGTAAGGACCACCAGGCATGAACGCGGCCACACGAGCTCGCTGATGTGGTTCAAACTCGGCGATAGTTGAAGATCTAAAGCTTGCAGATGATCGGTCCCATACTTGAACAGAGTCACTAGGATCGTACTCCACGACGTCCATGAAATCGGCATAGCCGCCGTCCGTCACGTAACGCAAGTCAAGGCGCGCGTTCATGAGTTCGTGGTTGCCCAGTAAGGCGTGGAACGCTCCGCCAGCAGCCTCCGACTCAATCCTTAGCCTCTCGAAGAGATCCAGAATCGCTTGTTCCTGGTCACCGCGGTCGAGTTGGTCACCGGTCTGCACTACGATGAGCTCGCCACCAATCCAACGGTCCTGCTCGTCGATAGCACCTGCGAGACGAAGCGCGCCTCGTGCGGCTTCGAGGTCCCCGTGCACGTCTCCGAAAGCCACGATGCGCTGCTCGCCTTCCCCGACACACGAGGTCGTTAAAATCAGAGCTAGCGCTACCAACACTAATTTTTTCATGATTTACTCTTAAGCGATTGACGGTCGCACGTGCCTGCCTCTGCATCACACCAAATGATTGGTACCCGCTAGAGCCAACGCAAAAACCTAGGTTCTCTTCTAGCCTTCGATTCTATGCCTGCCCCACTCAGGGCCGCTACTCAGGACAAGCAATACAGTGCTGGATAGCCTAGGCGTGGCTGTGTGCCACAGAGGGACTAGGGGCTAGTCGCCGCTTCCCTGCTGGCGTGCGAGATCCTCAACGCCATGATCGGGCCGGACGACAGGACGTTTGGGTTCCGCCTCTTCACCGAAGTCAGCAGGATTACTGACAATCTGTTGGACCTGTTGGACTACCCTTCGCGCTCTCAGAACACGACCGGCGACACTGTTACCGAAGGCGATCACTCCGGTGATACCGACGACCACACCCACAACATTGTTGAGCACAAATAACACCACGACAGCGGCGATCAACCACCGCCACCGAGCCCCTACCCAATCCAGTAGAGTTTCCTTCCAGTCTTGTGATTCCTCACCTGAGATTATCATGATCTTGGGTTCACGTCCGTCCGTGGGAGATCGGTAACTCTATCCGTTCGCGGTGACGCAGGTCTAGACACGACTCAGCGAGAACAACCAGAGATAGGTGCTAACTGTGGCGTCCGATGCACTGATCAGTGTCCTCGGAGAACTCAACATCGCCTGACTAGCACCGCCAGACTGCGAGGTCACTCCGAAAGAGGTGACCCTCTTTGTTCTTGTCAGCCCGCCAACGCAGTGACATCACCCAGGAGTGTAAAGTCCATCTCCTCGTCCGCCATCATTTGAACGTAATCGATCCAAATCCGTGTCGGATACCCACGGCCGGAGTCGAACTCTACTCGTACCTCGTGCGCGTCTCGGTCGTACGCATCCTGCACGAGATCGAAAAGGCCATCGATTGTCCTGAACGTATCGGGTTCACGCGCTACCTCTGATGCAAGTTCGGTGACACCGGTTATGACTCCATCCTTAACGGTTACCCGAACATCGCCCACAAACTGGCAGTGGCAGACTCGGCTAACATCAAACGTGTAGTCTGTTAGGTGTTGGTTTTCCCAGAGTGTGCGGTAGTAAGCCAGGTCGTTTTCAGGCGTAGTCGGGCTCGCACATGCTCCGAGCAGTAGCAGAGTCATTAGTCGGAGTCGCATCACACTCAAATCACAAAGTCATTAGAAGGGGAGAATCCCCTTTCACCGCATCAGAACTTACTGAAAAATCCTGAAATTACTTCACTTGCAATTGTGCCAGTATCGCTCGAAGAACTTGGCCACCTATGTCCCCAATTATCGATTCGGTAATACCACACCTCATTGCCATTTTGTCCGTTCCGGTAATAGAAGGCATTTGTACTTGGGGCGAGAAAGACACTGTCTATTGTGGTAGTGCCATTCAAGTTTGCCCAGAAGGAAACAACCTCATCGGCATGAGGAGCCCCACCCCAACCACCCCAGGCACTCATGCTTCCATCGATTGGAACTACGTCATCATCAACACCATGAATTCGTAACGCCGGTATAGGTTGGGCCGGATTACAATTGTTCCAATCAAATCCACTCATAGTACCGGTGACGGAAGCAATCGCACTGAATGCATCGGAAGCCCCACACGCGAGTGCATAGCTCATGAATCCGCCATTTGACATACCAAAAACAAATGTCCGCTCAGAATCCAGATTATGCTGGGCTTGGAGATCTTCAGCGAGTTTCACCAAGAAACTCAGATCGTCAGTATCGCTAATGCTCAAGTTCGCATTCCAATGCGAATAGCCACGATTATCTAACGTTCCTTCTGGATAAACGACGGCAAAGCCATGAATATCCGCTGCCGCATCCATACCCGAGTACGATTGTAGCCTAGCCCCACTACTTCCATAACCATGAAGTGCCAAGACTAGCGGAGCGTTAGAAGGCAAGTTGTCTGGCTTGTATAAGACAAATTCCCTCGCGGAGACCTCTTCTTCGATGGGAATAGTGCTGCCGCATGAAATGCACCAGAAAAGAACCATCAGAGCGAATGCGAACAGCAGGGCTTTCTTCATCAGTCCATCCTCCATGAGAAGTGTTCTCGCTACGCGCTCGCATGATCAGGCTAGTGCAACACAGAGTCAGGTAGGTGTGGCGGGGTGGCACGGACGGACTAGGAGTTAGTTGTCGTCGGGGGGATGCGCTTCTATACCAGGCATGTCTCTCTTTACTTCTTTAAGTATGGAATCAGTCACAATACCCTGCACGGTGCAGCGATCGGTTCGGTCCCGCGCCGCCTTAGAAAACAGCACGGCTGATCCAACGAATAGCGAAACGAAAAATCCGTTAATGGTCACGATATCCAGCGGGCCACTACCCATCCCCCCGACCAGCGCTATCACGGCGACCAGCGTCTGAGCGAGGGCCGCCGCGAACAACGCGCGTGCCATTCCTTTGGGTTGAAAACGCGCGATGACGGCGCCAGTTGCTCCCACAACTAACACCCCGCCATACATCAGGTTAGCCTGGTTGTCCGCGGACCCAATGATGCCGACGGCACCGTTCACCCAGCCGAGGAGCAACCCAGAGCCTAGTGCAAGACCGACAGCGGCTCGGTATGTGGATTTGCTGGTCTTCCTTGATGCCACTTCAATAGCGATCCCAACTCCGATGAGCATGGCCCCGGTCTGAGCGATATTGTCCACTAAGTTCACCTCACCCATGAACTGCTTCGCAACCAGAGCCAGCAGCAGCAAGAACACTCCGGCGATCCAGCCGGCCATCCGCCAGCGGATCCAGCACCATCTGTCACCCTTCTCCGCATTTCCTGTCATCGGGTTTTGTCTCCTTCCGGTTCCTAAGCCTGTTTGGGCACCCGAAGGTCCGCAACTAAGGACGAGTGAAACTGGGCTAAGCAGCTAGGTGTGGCTGGGTGCCACGGAGGGGCTAGTCGCCGCTTCTCTACTGGCCTGTTTCATCTGCAATCGGCTCCTTCCTCACGCTTCGTTGCGCTTCCTTTCGGAGGTCGCCCAACTAAGTCCGCAATGGATGGGCCTGATGGGCCCGAAGGTTCAGAGATGGCGCTACCCAGTCTTCCACCGAACGAATTACGGAACCCGTATACGGCCTCATCGTCTCCCTATCCAAGTAGGTGTCACCCCGTTGGACTAGGTCATCGAGATTCCTTGGGAAGGGATCAGCACACCCAACCGCTATCAGAGCGAGCGCGAGTAAAAGGGTTCTCTTTATGAGGGGTTAGAACCCTCTAGTCACTTCGATTTTTTCCAAGTAGAAGTTTTGTCGATCTCGTTTCCGCACATGACACCTGTACGCGTTTTTGTGTTCGCCTCTGTATCGATTGTTGTGACGATATCGTAGGCGCAGTTCCCGCTCGTGCCAGTACTCTTGGACCAGTCCCAGCTGCCTACCCACGTGGCGCCCCACTCGCCGGTCGGCTTGCCCTTCGCGTAGTGTCGATCCTTTGCCCAATCCCCGACCCCGGTCAGCGTAATCACGACGTTCTCCACCGCGTCCGAGCGCGTGTATGCACACTCCTCACGAACCTTGGTGCCACTGAACCCCACGTTGTACGTGCGGTCCTCAGGGTCCCAAGTTTTGGTGCCGCTTCCAGCGATAGTGAGTTTCCCACCATCATGACACACCCGGCTTTTCTCGAAGCTATGGGTCCAAACCACGGGCTGGTGACTCAACTGCGGCGCAGGGGAAGGGCCGAGTGAGCCCGAACTGAACACATCATCTATCAGGCTCGAGGTCATTGCGTCCAACTGATCAGCAAGGAACTGCGCATCCAATACGGAAAGCTGCGCTGGCTGAGTACTCGGGAGAGTTGCAGACTCGCACGCTCCGATCAGGAGAACAGCGATAAGCGCTAAGTAACGTTTAATAGGCATGTAGGATCTCCGGACTAATAAAGTGTGCTTGGAAGAACTATCCCGTGTTCAAAACTATAGGCGCACCGGTGCGGTTGTGCCAATGCCGCATTCCCATCCGGGCCCCGATGTGTATTTAGATTTCCGCCAAGGAAAAGGAGTAGGTGTGGCTGGGTGCCACGGAGGGGCTAGGTGGTTCAGAGAACCCATTTTTTCCGTGTCAGTAGCAATCACTTGTTAGACGGTGCGTCAGACTGAGCCACAAGATTATACGAGTCCATCCATGCCGGGATCGATTCACGGTCTGCCTGGCCCGACGTCATTCGACCAACGACGTGTGAGAGTCTGAAGCGTCTCCCCGCGTCAGTCCGGGCGACCCATTGGCTCGGCCGGCTGTTCGCGCCAAGAGCAAACTGCCTATGCCGCCACCGGCACCGAGCATAGGTAGGAATCCGAAGGGCACGATCCAGTTGTTGTTCGGCCAGTCCCCCCACGTCGCACCCACCAAGAGAATGGCAAGGGCGAGGCCGGATGCCACTCCTGCCGCCGCGACACGGGCTATGGAAAGTTCGTCGAGGGAGCGGCCGCGGGCGGCAATCGCAAGGATGCCGGAAAAGCTCAGCGCCAGGCCGGTGGCCCACACCGTCCCAGCGACGATCATGAAAAGGAGGTCGTCTTCCGCCCCCGGGAAGAAGACCGCGCTCACCGCCGCCAGAATAGAGAAGAAGACTGCGGCGAGAGCACCGAAGGTCGCGCCCATCCCGAGGACGCCTCTCAAGATTCGCTTCCAGTCCGACATAGATGGTCTCTTTGGAACACGGCACTTTGTGCTACACAGTACCGTGCAAGGTGTGGGCCACCATATGGGTCAAGGTCGGGACGCCACACTTTTGGCGAGAGCTGCGGAACGCCCCCAGGCTCGAGCCTACGATCACCAGGCCTTCCACGAAGACGCGAAGCTAGGGGATGCCACGCGCCCTCAGTCCTTCAGCGCATGAAGCTCGTCAGTTTTGGCGGCCATGATGAAGTCATTCTGGTGGAGCCCCCTGATCTTGTGGGTCCACCAAGTCACGGTGACTCGGCCCCATTCAGTCAAAAGCGCCGGATGATGGCCTTCCTCTTCGGCCAAGACTCCGACCTCATTCGTAAATCCTAGTGCGCTAATAAAGTCGGGAAACGTGAAGACGCGCTCCAGCCGCTGGATTTCATCACGCTCAACAAGCTCCCACCGGGGAACTGCTGTGCACAGCGCGCCCCTCTCATCTTCCGTTACAGTCGGAGCGCCCACTCGGCACGCTACACATTTCATTTGCGCTATCTGTTCCATCTTTCCTCACTGCTCCTGTCGAACGTCCGGGCCGATCAATCTCTGAGCTTCTTGGCTTTCGCGAGTGAAAATGGTCTGAGCCAAACAGTTCTCAATTCAGTCGCTCGTGCAGGGTACTACCCTGTGGCTGAGCCCCGTCTAGCTATCCATTTATCTACTATTATCCACTATCCATACGCCTCACCAATGTTCCACACGCCCTTCCCCTCCTGACCGTTCTCATGCCAGGCCTCAAACGGGCCGTACGGTGGCGCACACCCAGACGCTGTAAGGGCGAGCGCGGTCAGCAGGGTTCTCTTCATGCCTTCATTCGGCCCCAGTCCCACTCAGAACCGCAACTCAGGACGAGTGAAGTAGTGTGTATATGTTCAGCGCGAGGAAGGGTGCGCCGGTAGAGGGGAAGCTCCCGTCCTTTGGTAGCGTGCACATAGCCTTCACCCCACCTTCAGATCATGAATTATCGTGGGACGAGAGAGACTCTGAGGGTCAAGCTACACGGTCTCGTAGCTGCGACCTTGCTCCTCGCGTGCGGAGACAACGCAACCGCCCCTATCGTTGTCGAATCGCCCCCGGTTCCTTGCTTGTCGACAGAATCGATCTGTACGGAACGAATCGCGATCGGGACTTCCCTGTACCTTCCTGTCTTCAGTACACACTCGTTATATGAAGGGAACGATAAAGTCACCCGCGGCTTAATCATCGTGCACGGCACCGGCCGTAACGCGGACGACTACTTCCGCAGAGGCTTCCTGGCAGCGGAAGCCGCCGGACTACAGCAGCGCACCGTCGTGGTTTCACCACACTTTCAAACCTCGTCGGATGGCCCTGCCGCCGATGAGCCGTTCTGGAGCAGCGGAGGTTGGAAGCGCGGAAGTCTTTCTTCCTCCGATGGGCCACGCCCTCGAGTGAGCTCGTACACTGCGATCGATAACATCGTCGGACTTCTGTCCGATCCAGCACGTTTTCCGGCACTGACAGAAATTGTTATGACCGGTCATTCGGCGGGCGGACAGGTCGCCCACCGATATGCCGCTGCGAGTCGTGCTGAGGAGAACTTCGGGGCCGTCTCATTTCGTTATGTTGTGGCGAATCCATCGACGTATCTCTACCTCCGTCCCGAGCGAGAGGTGGACAGCACTTTCGTCGTTCCCGATGTATCAGGATGTCCGGGCTATGACGACTGGCACTACGGCATCCAATCACCCTCCAACTACGCGACGGGGGTTGGAGTGGACACCATCCGGGCTCAGTTGATACGCCGAGACGTTCGTATCCTGATCGGGAGCGCCGATACCCTCAGTGCGCAATTAGATGTTAGCTGTGGTGCGAATCTGCAGGGTCGCCATCGGTTTGAGCGTGGTCAAACCCTTGTGCGCTTCATGGACTGGCTCTCTAGCCCCCATCGGCACCAGGAGATGATCGTCCCTGGCTCGGGGCACTCAAGCAGTCGCATGTACCTCTCGGCGGTGGGGCTCGATGCCCTATTCGGCAAGTAAAAAGTTCGGATTTCCAACTGCCCATGAGCTAACCGAAAAGTAAACCCGCCCCCTGATTCCGCAGATCCGCAACTCAGACAAGAAAAACACTGTTCATAGGTTCTGAGTCGGTGGCAGTTGAATAGAGGGGTGCCCGGTACTGGGGAGGGCTAGTTACCGTCTTCTTCTCCTGGTCGGTGACCTGCCGGTTGGCATCACCTTTGCCGGAACTGCGTGGTCCGAGTCGCTTCTGCTCGCGGCCGAATACGACTAGGAGGCCACAGGCGCGGGTCCCGCCTCCGAGGCGGATCGAGAGCGCGTCAACTCAGCGCTGAGCGAAGGCCCGCGCTTCCAGCGACGGAAGCACGGGCCTTGCAACCGCCAGCACGGCAGCATCAAGAACTTGGAACGGTGCTTCCTACAGGGGCTTATCTGGGTTCGCGATCGTGCGCCACATATGAGCCGTCGGACTGTTGTCATACCCGAGTCCTTCGGGAGGCTGCCTGAAGTTTCGTTCGATGATCTCAATGAACGGATCGATGGTAAGCGCCGCTCCCTCTTCAAAGGCATACAGATCACAGACTGTGATCAGCCGAGCCTCCATATACCATTCATGGCCTCGTGCATGTTCGTACGCCTCCCGGATGTAGTCCGGCGGAACGTAGTTTTCGCCGAAAATTCGAACATAGAGGTCGGGGTACTCATATCCCACGTCGTCATCACGATAGAACCTCAGCGCTCCGTGATACCGGATGCCCCACTCGATTCGCTCTTCGACATAGGGCGCGTAGAGCTGAGCGCCCCACCATCCGTGATCGGCTTTGATCAACCCCTGAACACCATCGTGCAGCAGGCAAGCCATGACGGTTCGCTCGGGGTAGCCACCCGTCAGCGCATGATTAGCGCTCTGAAGACAGTGTGATTTCGCGGCTAACCTAAGATTGAAAAAGTCGAGCCATGTGGGCTTGTCCGGCATCGGCTCGAGGGGAGTGTCCGATGCTCGCAACAGACTTCCCGCGCCTCTAGGCGCCGACGTTTGCCTCTGTGCCAATGCAGCTCGATCAGCTTCATCAATCTGGTCGAGCATGTAGTGCTCTAGAGCCTCCGCCTTCTCTTCTGGGTCCATCAGTTCCAAAGCACCGACGCCCAGAGTTGCCAGGAAAGCCTTCCGATTGACCTCAATCATGCGTCCTCCTCGCCATCGGATGAATTCTGAGCGGACCCCATTGATCTGACACCAGAACCCATCACACCTAAGACGCATACTTGGGGTGAGAAGAAGACCGGGCAAGCTGTCGCCCGGCTGCATCCCACCATGCGGGACATTCGCCGTGTTCATTTCAATGGACCTGCGCCGGCGACGCACTAACCCGCGAATAGTTTTGTGCTCAGTAAAAAGGGGCCGATTGGGGCGAGAGCACGGGGGCGGTAGTTACCGCTGGAATACGCCTCTACGCAGGCTCACTGCCGCTACGTGGGACACGTCCCCGATACTGGCTGAGCAAGCCAAGAGATCGCGCCCGTTGATAGAGAGCACAGGGTAGGCATCCTGTAGCACTTCGCGCTGCACCCGTTCTGAGTAGTAGGACGTGGTAACATACGCGCCGACCCAACCGCGCCTTAGCCGAGCTAACGTTCACGTGAGGAGTGCTTTGGGGCGGTATGGAGGCTTCTGGAGGGAGCGCAAAGACGACTTCTCATCACCTCCACAGCGTCCACGATCTGTTCGAACGACTCGGCGACAAACAGGACGTCCTGCAGGCAATCGATCTCGAAGGCCTGATCAATAACGTGGTCGAGGTTGAACGGGCGCCGAACACAGTTATCGCTGAGGGAGTTAGCGGCGTCGTCAGCGGATGAGATGAGTCCACTTCCGTAGATCCGCGTCTCCCCGCCCTCTCGGATCAAGCCGAACTCCACGGTGAACCAGAATAACCTCGCCATCTGCGTGACTTGATCAGGAGTACTCGCACTTGACGCGACCTGCCCGAAGGTATGAAGAAAATCGGCAAACGCTCGATCGGCGTGGAGAGGCACGTGTCCAAACACGTCATGGAAGATGTCAGGCTCGGGGAGATAATCGAGTTGGTCCATCGGTCGCACGATGACCGTCGTGGGGAACTGACGGAGCGCCAGGCAACGGAAGAAATCCTGTGCAGGGATGAATCCGCGCACAGGCATCGCGGCCCACTCGGTGCGTCGAGCGAGGCGCTCGTTCACACGCCGAAGATCCGGTATCGCAGAGCCGTTCAAATCGATCGTTCTCGCGCCCTCCAGGTAGGCTCGACTAGCCGTGCGTTCGAGGTCGATCATGCGGCGGTTGTGAAGGATCCTCCATACCTCATGGTCCTCAGGGCGGTACTTCGCCCACTGCTGTGTGGTCACGAAAGGTTGTGCGAAGGCGAGAGCTTCGGGCGTATCGCGTGTCATGTCGTACCAGGTTGAGGGCACAAAAAAACGGCCCGTGGATCTCTCCACGGGCCGCCAGTACTTCCGGGTCAGAACTACGCTAGCGCGATATCTCTCCGGGGCTGCCCATGGGTCGGGGAGCCCGATAATAGAAATCGGCGGCGTAGCACTGCATCGTTATCATGGGAGGACCCTACCCGTTCGTTCGATGACCGTCAACGCGGTGGTTTCGCGACCGCCGGTTTCCTAACAGGATTTTGCTACTGCCGTGGGTTGTCTCGTTTCGCCAAGGTGTACCCGAGATAACTAGGGTGTGGCTGGGTGCCACGGAGTTGGGCTAGTTGCCGTCTACTAGGCCGCGTCTCAACAGCTTGGGTGGGTTCACGGTCGATCCATCTGGTCCATGTTGTAAGTGCCCTCAGACCAAAACTGACCGTTTAGCCCTACGGTCCGCCTAGCTCACCAGCCGCGTGGGTGGCCTTCATTCTCCAGCTGCCTGTCTGTACGATCGCTTGTCCCACAATTCGTGGGCAGCTGAACTTTGGAACTGGACGGAATCAATAGCCCCGATTGAGGTCCACCACATTGAGCATGCGGTCTCCCGTGACGTACCGCCGCAGGTTTTCACGGTACAGAAGAAATTGGTTGTCGCGATATCGATTCGAGTAGTCCGATACGTGAGGGGTCATGACGACGCGCGCCATATCCCAAAGGCCGAAATCCTGCTGAGGTAGGTCGTCTGTGCCATATCCGGCGATCGTCCCCGAAGCGAGGGCCGCCTTGAGGTCGTCCCACTTGATCACAGGGGTCCGCACGACACTGACGAAATAGGCCGTCTCCTTCATGGAGTCGAAGAACCGGGCGTCGAACATCTCCTCGGTATCAGGCGTCATTGGTACCGAGGCGAACACGACATCGGCTTCACCCGCTAGCGTATACATCTCGTCTGAAAGTCCTACGTACTCCACGAAGTCGGGGCCCGGCGTAGGGGTATTTCGTGTAGCGATCACCCTCATCCCCAAGGCGTGCGCGAGGCGACCCACCTCGGTCCCAATGCTCCCCAGACCGACGAGAAGAAGCGTGTTGTCCTGGAACTCTCGGTCGAGGTTTGCGTCCTTCACGACGTCGGTAGTGATTCGCCCCCACACATGGGCTCTCTGCCGATCAAGGTGGATGTCCATCCCACCGATCAGCGAGAGAATGATCGTAAGCGCGTGCTGGGCGCTAGCCGACGCGGTCATGCTCCGGATGGACGTGGTGAGGATGTTGTTCTCCTGCAAGAACGCGTTGGTCTCGGGCGCATCTACTCCGTTGGTGAAGCATCGATCGACCCCCACACTGCCAGACTGAATCCAGCGGATCTCCGGCCCGACCACGCCCACCGTGCTCGCGCTGCATCCGAGGCCTATGACGACCTGCGCGTCGACCAACACGCCGCGGTCCACTGCATCGCCCTGGCTCCTCACCGGAACCAGCTCTACCCCCGGCGCGACGGCTTGGAGGAACGCCATGCGCTCCTCGCGGATGTCCCACTCCTCCGGTAGCACCACCACAACCTTGGTCGGCGGAGCCCAGCCCGGCATATCGCGTGCGGGCACCTCACTCTCTCGGAGGTTAAATGCGCCAACCAGCTGGTCCGACGTGAAGGCTTCGTAGGAGCCGCTCGGGAGGCCCGCTGGCTGAGATGTGTCTTCGGCGGCAGGTGAGCAGGCGACAGTAAGAGCGCAGAAGCTAGCCATTGCCAGCTTCGGGGCATGTAGCCGGTGTCTCAGTTGCGTTGTGCGTATCACGATTCCCTGCTTTGCCGGAGAAGTCACGTGCGGATGACGGCGATGCCGATCTTCCGGGAAGAAGGCACGCAGTTGGCGGCCTGGCAAGTAGAATCCGAGCAGCCTAACGACGGGTGAGGTCGTAGGGCGTCGACCAGGCTTCCGACAACGCTTCCTTTGACTGCCAATGTGTCATCACTGGGGGGCTTTTCGACGACCCCGGCCCACATCGCGAAAGCCTTATAACTTTGGCAGATACTGAGGTTAACCTTGACGGCTCCAAGGAGTCCGGCGCTATCAGTTTGTGGGAACCAATCTTAGCCAAGTATACGTTTCTCAGAGATAAAGAGATTATGAAGCTTATAGCACAGCAGATTGGCTAAGGGCGTACGCAATGCGAATGCATTGAGAGTTCAGGTTTGAACCAGAACTGCGTTCCCGCGCCCGCACGCAAGCTGGCCGTCCTGACTGTCTTCGCACTCTGCGCGTGCGGCGATGCGCCGAGCACACCGGATACGGCCGAGCCTGGTCCGGAACCGGGCGTCCCCACCTGGGAGCGGCAAGGAATGAGCGGCCACATCGGAGTCCAGCTTAACGGCGGTCAGCCGGAGGCGGGGTTCGAGTACGGAATCAGCTACTACAGCTCCGTTTTCTCCCTGAACGATCGACAGGCCGAGGGCGCCCAGCTCGGATGGGGTTCGTGGCTGATTCCCGACAACCGCTCTTTCACTCAAGCGCTCTGCCCGGTCGGCACTGTTGCGCGCGACAATTGGCCGGAGCGGGGTCCGACCTATCGCGACGTCTACCAGACGATGGAAGGTGGCCTGGGGCAGTGGACCACCACTCGCTTTCCTTCGAGCCGTCCGAAGTTTCGCGCGAACAGCACGCCCGACTGCTACTCAAGCCAAGTGGCGACCCCCGGCTGGGAGTTCTATACGACGCCGCTCTCCGACGACAAGCTCGGATTAGCTCAGCTGAGTAATCAACTTCTTCTGCCGCCAGACGGAATGACGCTCGACACGACGGGCTCGCCCACGGTGCTTGGGTACGGGTGGCTCGCACTTCCGATCGTCGCGGCCCACACCTCGCCTCGCGGTGTTGTGACAGGCGATCAGAGTTGGACGCTCTTTCTGCACGCCTCGAACTTCACCGGCCCGGTCGCGTTCTTCACCCCAGAAACGTGGAGCGCGGTCAACGCCACGGACCCGACGGGCACGGGAAGAGGGCACGATGCGCGGCCCGCCTATCATCCACAGGTCGCGCTGGAGGTGGGTAACACACCGATGATCACATCGCGCGACTCCAAAGGGACGCTGTACCGTCGCATTCCCAGGCTCACCTTTCCTGTCGATGTGGACGGCGACGCGCTGCTGATTCGCGACGTTCGCTACTACTCGAAGCAGGCCATCTGGGACGGGATCGCCGCGTGGATCGCCAACGGCACGCCGACGACCGAGTTCCAGTCGGCCGGAGCCTTCGCCCCTCGGATGGACTCGCGATTCTTCGGGGTCCGCTTGGGCGGATCCCCGATCATCCCCGACCAGTGGGTCGGCGAGAGCAATGAATTCAATGCGGCGGTCGTCGCGACTCCCGGCGGCGACGCTTTCGCCCTGACCTGGTCGAGTGCGCTAGAAGCGGGTGTGCTGCCCGAGTACTACGTACAAATCACGGGCGGATGGAGTGCGGTTCCAGCCTCCGCGGTGCCGACCGAGACCGGCCTTGCTGCGCAGGTCTTTCCTCCGGCCCCCCGGGGCACGATCGAGGACCTGGACGACTCGGCGGACTCGCCGTGGAGCTCCGCGCTTTGGGCAGCCGGCCCCTTCACGGCGAACCTGAACGACGGGTCGAACGTCGACTACGTCTGGTACCGCTTCATCGATCAGCCGGCGATCACCCGTCTGGGGCTCGAGGCCTCCGAGCTCGCCCAGCTCCAGAGCTGGGCGGAGTCACTGCACATGAACGCGGGCGTGAACGGTGTCTCGTTCGCGCCCCCGTCATCCGGAACGCTCGCGACGATCCAGGCCACGGCGCTCGTCACCCCACCCACCGGGTTGGAAGCGGGCTACGTACCGATCGTGATTCGCCAGTACTGAGGGGTCTGGTAGCGCCGCTGACGCTGATTCTGAACGGATGCGAGGCGATCGGTAGTGTGTCATTCCCTGATTCTGCCACCGTACGCCGTAGTGCCGTGACTTAGACGGGGCACCTCGCCGGACGCGCAAAACAGTGCTCGATAGCTGGGCGTAGCCGGCTGCCACGGAGGGGGGGGCTAGGGGCTGCTGTCGCCGTCTTCTAGGTCCGAGGGCAGCGTCACTTTTCGGCTCCCTATCTTCTTAATTTAATCTTGATTCTAGGGTCTCCTTCCACAGAACTATCCCTAGACATTGCATCTTCAATGATTCCTTGGATTTCAAGATCAAACTCGCTTAGAGACCCTAAATCCAGATCCTCCAACTCACTAAGCGAACCCTCGAATTGAAAAACTTCCTCATTAGTAGAATCACTCATTCCTTCAGAATGATCAGGTTTGGTGAGTTGTCCATTCAGAATTATTGAACCTCCAATAATCCCGCCGATAATCAGTGCCGACAACACATTATCTTTCACGATTTCCCTCATCCTCAACAGTAGAGTTCTCTTCGTACCCTGATTCTGCCCCTGCACCACTCATGCCCGCAACTAACGACGCGCAAAACACCGCTCGGTAGCTAGGTGTGGCTGGGTGCCACGGAGAGGCTAGTTGCCGGGAGGACAGGGGTCG
>JAPKBW010000032.1 GCA_028823235.1 Longimicrobiales bacterium
GGCAGGCTTCGCTTTTGGCAGTTGGCCTCTTTCAGGAAGTGAAGTACTTCGTTGCGACGTTCATCTTCGCCTTCCTCGGTCATGGCGCACTCAAGACGGCGAAGGAAGCAGGGCGGCGACCGGATCGAGCCTCGCAGCGAACGCCGGTCATCGTCGCCGCTGCTGGCTCGGAGTAGACCTCGACCTGAGATCGCGGCTGGTCTGATCTCCAAAGAAGAGTGGCGCCGCCCCCGAGGGAGCGGCGCCACTTTCTTTTCCACCTTCGATCGCCTCATCGAACTGACTACATGATCGGAGACCGGATGTAGGTGTCAGAGCGCGCCCACGCGTCGAGGAACTGTGTGTGCACCTCGTCCGCTTCGGCATCCTTGCCCTGAGCCCGCAGCGCCCGCTCCAGCCCGAAGAGCGACCACCCGTTGTGGGGATGCTTGTACAACTCATGCTGGAACGTGTTGGCGGCTTCCTCGTAGCGTCCCGCTTCATGGAGTGCGTCACCAAGCCACTGGTGCACGGAGAAATTCAGCGGCTCGGGCTCGTCATACCGAAGCCCGTCCTCCAATTCTCCCCCGGCTTTCATGACCTCGATTGCCTCGTCGAGCTGACCGTTCGCGCGGAGAATTTCTCCCTCGAGGATCGAACCGACAACACCGAGCAGTTGCGTTGCGGTGTGCCCGCGGAACGCATCTTCAGGGTCCTCCTCGATCGCAGTCTTGATGAGGTGGAGGTACCACCGCGCGGTGCCTTCATCACCGGTACGTAAGTGGGCGTAGCCTTTGCCGAAGTCCCACAATCCTCGAAAAATTGCCCCCTCCGGCGGATTGCGGAGCGCGATGATGTCATCGAAGCGGCCAAAGCGAACCATGGTTAGGGCTTCGTAGAAATTCGCTCCACCCATGAGCTCGCCGTAGTCCTTACCAGCCTGGATCGCGACGGATCCCTGTCCGTCGTTCGACGCGGAGAACAACAGCATGTGCAGATTGTGCGACGGATAGATCGCAAAGCCCTCACCGAATTCTGCCTTGATGTCGGAATGCCACGCATCCGTGTTGGCGCGCACCGCATCGCCCCATCGACCAATCCGGTTGTATGTGTGCGACGGCATGTGCTGAATGTGGCTGGCCCCCGGGATCGACTGCCCGAGATAGTCTGCACAACCCTCTGCCATTCCCGGGGCCTCGGTCGGCTCCGTCGCGTGTATGTAGAGGTGGCACGCACCGGGATGTGTGATGTCCTGATTAAGAACGGATTCGAGCACCCGGTGAATTTCCTGCACCTCCGGATTGTTCACATCCCAACGCCCACGGCGAGGCTGGAGAAGCATGAGCGACTCACCGGCAAGAAAGCCTGCGTCGAGGTCAGTCGGATGCTGTGCGTAAGTCTTCTTGATTTCCTGTGCCCATAGTTCATCGAGCTCGCGCCTCCGGTCAACGTCATGCTCTTCCTCATACCGGACCGCCATCGCTTTGATGAGAGCACGCTCAGCATCAGTCGCGTAGTCACCGGAGACGTCTAGGGCTCGCTGGATCGCGGCATACGCTCTGGGAGCATCGGGTGCAGTCATCGGACCGTTAAGGTACGAGCCCCAGGCCCAAGCCTCACCGAAGTAGCACATCGCGCAATTCGGGTCGGCCTTCCAAGCTTCCCGAAACGAGCGTGCCGCGTCGTTCGGAGTAAAGGCGTAGAGCAATTGAATGCCCTGGTCGAAGTACAGCTGCGCCTCGGGGGACGATGTGGTTATCTCACGGGAAAATGGACCCAGACCCTTGCCGTCATGATGGAGCGGCATGGGTTCATCGAACCCCGCCGGAAGCTCAACGTCCTGAGCGGCCGCAGGGGCGACCGCAACGAGTGCAAGACAGAAGAGCAGTAAAAAGCTTCGGCGCATGATTCAGGCCTCCAGCAGAATGTGTGGTTCGGCGGTGAATCTGCTGAGCGACCGTCCGCTCGTCCACCCGGGCGGGCCTCTAGCCGATGGTCCAGCCATATCGCAGGTTGAGGTGCCGTTTCCGCCGAACCCTCTGAAGGACGATTTGAGGATGCCACGCGACGACCGTTCGAAGCTGTCCCGCCGAGCCTGGATTACCACGACTTCGGGTGTGATTGCCGCCGGGCTCGTGAGAACCCAGAGCGATGCAATCAGACTGGTGGCCGAAGAGGCGCCTCCGCAGGTGGCTGACCCTACGAAAGTGCCCGGCCGGCTCGTTTCGGGCGTTGGTTCGCGGGCGCCCGCCGAACAGCCGGAGCGCCTCATCCGTGCGGAAGCGTTGTCGTCGTCGTCCCGGACCCCCCTCGCGGACTTGATGGGGACCATCACGCCGGCCGATCTGCACTTTGAGCGGCATCACGGTGGCATCCCGGACATTCAGCTCGAAAACCACGAGTTGCTCGTTCATGGCATGGTCGACCGTCCGATGGTGTTTCGGATGTCAGATCTCATGCGTTACCCGCAGGTCTCAAGGACTCACTTCCTCGAGTGCTCAGGTAACGGCGGCGGGGTGTACAGCCAGACTCGGATGCCGACCGAGGTGACCGTGCAGGCTATGGATGGCCTTCTAAGCACCAGCGAGTGGACCGGTGTGCCGATGTCGACCATCCTGCGGGAAGTTGGAGTGCGAAGGGGCGCGAGCTGGATTCTGGCAGAGGGCGGTGATGCGGCGGTGATGTCCCGCAGCGTCCCTCTCGACAAGGTCATGGACGACTCGTTGCTCGCCTACGGACAGAACGGTGAACGAATCAGGCCTGAGCAGGGATATCCGCTCCGTCTCTTCAACCCCGGCTACGAGGGCAACACGAGCGTGAAATGGCTCCGACGCATCGAAGTCACGGATCAGCCGACACACACACGTGACGAGACCTCCAAGTACACGGACCCGCTCGGTGACGGAACGGTGCGGCAGTTTAGCCTGATGATGGATGCCAAATCCGTCATCACCTTCCCGTCGTATCCCTATGTGTTGCCGGAACAGGGGTGGTGGGAGCTCAGAGGTCTCGCATGGTCCGGACGTGGACGAATCACGCGCGTCGAAGTCAGCACCGACGGTGGACGCAACTGGGTGGATGCTGCCCTGCAGGGCCCGATCCTGTCCAAGTCTACCGTGCGTTTCCGCCATCTCTTCGATTGGAGCGGGAGCGACACGTTGATCTTGAGTCGCGCCACCGATGAGACGGGCTACGTGCAGCCGACCGTCGAACAGTTGTGGGAGGCCCGTGGGCCTCGCACGTCCTACCACCAGAACCACCAGCGCGCTTGGAAGATCGCTCGTACCGGTGAAGTCACGTTCGGACTTGGAGAGATGGTATGAGGGGGGCGAACGCGGCTTTCGTCGTCCTCACATCCACTCTTCTCATCGGGTGCAGCGGTGGGACGGAAATGGGCGGGGCAGCGCCGGATCCGAGCGTGATCCTTGGCACAGAAGAAGGACTTCCGGCCCACGCCCCCTCAACGTTCGGCTTTGGAACCGAGGCG
Organism: Longimicrobiales bacterium; assembly: GCA_028823235.1. NCBI lineage: Bacteria > Pseudomonadati > Gemmatimonadota > Longimicrobiia > Longimicrobiales > Longimicrobiales bacterium. The sequence goes on from JAPKBW010000032.1 coordinate 3,467, forward strand.
TCTGCCGCTCGCGTGGCGATGTGGGACATCGATGTCCGACCGGACGGGGCGGGGCTACCTCCGGGAAGCGGTTCCGTGACGGAGGGTCGTACTGTGTTCATGACGCAGTGTGTTGCCTGTCACGGAGCGACCGGTGTGGAAGGTCCCAATGACAGGCTCGTGGACAGCGAGCAGTGGGACGTCTCGCCGACCACTCGAACGATCGGCAACTATTGGCCCTATGCCACCACCCTGTATGACTACATCCGGAAGGCGATGCCGCAGCTGACTCCGGGCATCCTGACGGATGATGAGGTCTACGGGGTGATCGCGTACCTCCTCTTCTTGAACGAGATCGTTCCGGAGGACGCGGTCATGGACGCGGAGAGCCTGCCCGCGGTTGAGATGCCTGCCCGCGGCAAGTTCGTCGTGGACGATCGCGTGGGCGGAATCGGCCCAGTCCGCTAGGAAGAGCGAGAGTTTCTTACCCCACCGGTTTGACGAACTCGTTCAAATCGACGGACAGCTGATTGGACATGTAGGACAGGAGCGCCTGCATTGCGATCGCCTGATTCGTGCTGTAGAGCGGTATCGAATACTCCGACTCCCCATCTCTCATAGCAGTCAGGCTCAAGGGGTGACCCTCCCGCAGACGGATCACATGTGTGGCCTCCAAGGGAATGGATGCTTCCATGGGTGAGCCCGTGGAAGCAGGGCCGGTCCACAACGCATCCGGCTCAGTCGGGTCCCCGAAGTGGATCACGTACTCGTCTTCGCCCGCCAGTGGCTCCGGTAACGCTGCCCGGATGGCAAACCCCGGGGCGAACAGGATACTCGGGTGATTGAAGCTGAGTCCGAGCGCCTGATTCGTCTGATCGAAGCTGAATCGCTCGGCCGGTGTGACGTCTGAAACGTCCCTGAGAAGGGGTGAGAAAGCGACTGTGACGACGACGTTCCCAACTCGTGTAAATGCTACGGTTCGCGCGCCCTCGAGTTGGCCTGTGGGGCCAAGCTGAATCGTGGTCGGATCTGTCCACGGCCGAAATTCTTGGACGTCCCAGACACTTTCCGGGGCGTCTACGAAGCGAAACCGGTCGGTTGCTGCGGGCGGCTGTGCGGCGGCGATACAAATCTCTCCAGAGCCTGTCTCACAGGCCTCGAGCACGGCCGGGCGAACGAAGATGGCGCCGTCGCAAGAAGCCGCTTGAGTTACTGTATTTTCGTTTTCCGCCAGTACGGAGTCGGCTCGGGCCTGGACGGCTAGGGCCGCGTCCGTAAGAAAGATCTTTATGGCCTCTCTGCCAGTGGTCCGCTGCTCCTGCAGCACCGGCGCTTGTGTCTCGATAAAGCGGCGAGCCATCAGTTCATCCGTCGCGAACCAGTCCGCGATGGCAGAGTCGAACGGATCCGACGTGTTGAGCGAGGGAACGATGCTGGCGTCTTCGATTGCGATAGCCCGCGCGATGGTGGTGAAGCGCTGGGACTGGATCGCGATCGGCCGAAGGATCTCGTCGATGACTGCGATCTCGGCCAGCGTTGTGACGCACTGGCGAGAGCGATTGATCTCTACAGTGGCCAGGTTCGCGGGAGCCTCAACCAGTTGGGCACTTAATGGGAACGCCGCGATCAGCATGGTTGCGGCTGGAAGGGTGAGGCGCACGCGTGTACTCCGGAAAGTCGTTTCGGGGGGTGTTGTCGGCGCACGATAGGCTAGGGCCTCTGCTCGGCGACCCTCTAATGGTACCGGATTCTGTGGTCGAGGGGTTCCCAACGCCCCGAGCGTTGTGCTTGACACCGGCACAGGTCGCAACCTTAACCTGTGAATCTCGTCACAATCTGCAGAGGGAAGAGTCCAACTGTGCGTGTCTCCGATGTGACCATCGAGAGAGCTGCGTCGGCGTCGATGTCGCTCGCCGTAGCGGGGACCAGGACGTCGAACTTGATTTCGGGCACGCATTAGATCTCGACTTCGACGGGGACCCCGTGATCATTGGTCTCAAGGGAATGAAAAATTCAAACTCGAAATAGAATACTTCGAAGCGGATCTGAAATTCAGAGCTGGTCCCGCATTTGACCCGGACTCTATGATGCACCGCTCGTCAAGCGGACGGCTTTCAGGATTGTCGTACGCCCCAAGCCAGCGCCGGAACTCCCGGTCCGCCACAGCACGGTGCTGCCGCTCCTCCGTGAATGCAGGTCGTCGACCATTTGTGGGGTCCACGATGAGCGAGTTCCTGAACTGGCCGTTGCATACTAGGACCGGATCACCAGCATCGATGAAGAAGTCGTCGTATCCACCGCCGCCTCCGATTTCACTGACTCTTCCCGTGGCTCCGGTCGATCCGTCCCCACCCACGGGCGATGGCTCGCGGTCCGGGTCACTCGGTTGCGCCCATGCCTCGATCAGGTTCTGACACCACACTCTCTCGCGGCGACCTCAGCCGGGGGCTGGCCCTAGGGTCTCGGGATCGGTGTCATCGTCGCGTTGGTCCAATTGCCCTGCAGGTCCGGACGTCGGTCGGTCGGCCATGCGTGGCATGAGCCACCCGTCGGCTTGCCGCGCTTCTGCCGGATCCCCGGCTCTCTTCACGACTAGCGACCTCTGGAGGCCGGGCCTCGGGCCGTCCCTTCCCAATCCGGGTCGGCGGCGCCGATCCACGTGCCGCTTGCGGCATCGAACTGAATTCCGTGCACTCGGCCGAATGCGCCGTCTCGTGGCTGTGGATTCACGTCGATTCCCAGTGCTCGCATTTCAGCCACTTCCCGATCGGTCCAGCCAATGCCCGGGGACGTCTCCGCGTTGAACCCGCCACCGAAGCCGGCGGCCACGCGAGGTTGTCCGAGCGCGGAGGGGAGGTCCATGCCGAAGTCGATGACACGGGTGATAGCGTGTACAACCGCCGGGGGTATCAGCCCACCACCGGCCGCCCCGAGGACCATCACCACCTCGCCGTCTTTGAGGACGATGAACGGATTGATGTTCGATCGAGCCCGCATACCTGGCTGGGTCATGGTGCCCAGGTAGCCGCCGAGGGTTGATGCGTAGAGGAACCCGAGGCCCGGAGTCACGACCTTTGAGCCCATGTTCGGGCCGAGCGTCTGTGTCAGCGAGACCACCATCCCGTCGGCGTCGGCGGTCGACAGGTGCGTAGTGTGTCCGCCGTAGAGGTCCCCGCGCGCCTCCAGCTCTGGCATCGGCGTCCATTCAGTGGCGGAGGCATGCCCGGGTGCCGCGATCTCGAGCGCGAGCTCTGCGGCATAATCTTTCGATGTCGCTCGCGCTGCTTCGGCGTCGGTCCCCAATACCGCGAGCTCGCGCTGCGCCAGCCGCAGTGACTGGCCTGCGATCGCGAACCACTCGGCCTCAGTCATCGAGGTGGGATCGAAGGTCTCCATAATATGGAGCGCCTGGATCGAGAGGACCCCAGCCGCGGGCACATCCGTTCCGATCAGCTCATAGCCGCGATAGGTGCCGCGAACGATGCGACTGTCCTCGGCGACATATTGCTCGAGGTCCGCCTTGTCGATGACTGCGCCGTTGGCTGCGAAGTCCGCGACCATTGCGTCCGCGATCTCTCCCTTATAGAAGACGTCGTGACCTCCGACCATGATCTTGCGCAGGGTCACCGCGTAGTCGGGCTGCCGGAGAATCTCACCTGCCCGGTGGGGAGAACCGTCGCCTTTGTAGTAGGCAGCGGCGGTCCCGGGGAACTGGAGCGCCTGTTCAGCACCGCCGGCCTGCCGCGCAGCGTCGCCGGGGAGAATTCGAAAGCCGTCCTCGGCGTATTTGATGGCCGGCTGCATTACTTGAGCGAGGGAAAGCGAGCCGTGCTCTTCGTGCAACTTGATGAGCCCTGCGAGCGCCCCAGGGATGCCGATGACCGCGTACCCGAATGACGCCTGAGGCGCCGTCTCGTGATCGTAGTCCCAGGGGGCTTGCGTGGTCCCGTCGATGCCGTGGACTTCGCCATTGGTGGTCCGGACCAGGATCTGATTCCGGCCACCGATCGAGTTCATCGTCGGTTCCACAATTGCGATCGCAAAAGCGGTGGCCACGGCCGCGTCAGCCGCGTTTCCTCCCATCTCCAATATTCTCACGCCGGCGTCAGTGGCCAGAGGGTGAGATGCCGCAACCATCCCTGCGTCAGAGCGGCCGCTCTGGCGGACCGCCTGAGCCCCGAGAAGCATGGGTGTGGTGGCGACGAACGCGAGGGTAAGGAGCCAGGGTGCTGTGCGTGCGATGCGCATCATGAGCCAGACCGAGAGAGAGGCGGGTCGAAAATAAAGCCAGCCGATTGTGGTTTGCTGGCAGTCTAACGCCCACCTCCGCCATCGGCACGGTGTTTCGGGCATCAGGTCGCAGGTAGCCCAAACTATTGTTTGGGAGGTCCCTCGCCTGAGAGTGCTAGGCGCCTATACCCGCATAGCGCTGTCGCTCCCTCCAGCCCCGTAGCAATGCCCCCGAAAGTTCTCACGTTACAATTCGCCCCCGGTGATCTCACGGGCGGACAGCCATCCGCCGTTGTGTCGATCAAGGGAAGTATCGCGCCTAGTGTGTTCACCTTTTCGCTGTTGGGATCGGATTACTTAGGGCAGGGCATCGTTGTCGGTATGCTCAGCTTGATCGTTGCCGGTCAGATGGCTGCGCTGCCTGGGAGCGCCCCGGACATGATCGCGGGCCCGAAGGGGCTACGACATCGATGGCATTTGCCACGCGGCTCACTCAGTTGTTCAGCCCGGGCTGATCTCTATTTATCCTGAGTCGCGGAACCGCGCCCGTCACGATACTTGCCGGCGACCCGGGGCGTCGCCTGGCTGGATTCCAGCAGGGCACCATGATTGGGGAGCCGGCACTTCTCGACGGGGACAGGGGAGCCGCAGCGATCTTCGCGCGGACCGCTCTGGAGATTTTCGAACTACCTTTTGCGGCGTATGTGAGCCTTACCGAAGAGGAGCCCGAGATCGCGCTCAAAGTGCAGATCGCCCTTAGTCGCGTTCTGGGCGCACGACTCCGCGGTGCGGACGCCTTGACCTGGGAACTTGATTCATGATGATCGAAGCTCGCCTTCGGGCACTTGTCGGACTCGGCCTCCTGATCGCCGTGGCCTGGGCGCTATCCTCGAAGCGGACCCAGATCTCGTGGAAGCTGGTGGGGTGGGGTCTAGGGTTGCAGGTCGCATTCGCGCTGCTCGTGCTACGCACGCCGCTCGGTGTCGCCATGTTTGACGGCTTGAATCATGTGGTGCACGCCGTCCTAGGATACGGGACCGAGGGCGCACGATTTGTCTTCGGGAATCTGGTCGGCAACGAGGTCCCAGTAGGATCGCTCGACGTCAATGGCAGTTTCGTGACCTCACCAGACACAGTCGCGAGATCCGGCGCTTTCTTCGCTTTCCGGATTCTGCCCAACATCATCTTCATCTCGTCTCTCATGACGGTGCTGTACCATCTCGGCATCATGCAGCGGGTCGTCCGCTCGGTCGCCTGGGTTATGCAGCGAACGATGAAGACCTCTGGGGCCGAAACGCTCTGTGCGGCCTCGAATATCTTCGTCGGTATGATGGAATCCCCGTTGGTGGTGAAGCCCTACATTGAGCGGATGACTGAGTCGGAGTTGATGGCCATCATGACGGCGGGGCTGGCTACAATTTCGGGTAGTGTGCTTGCGGCCTACGCAGGCATGCTCTCGCCCTTCGAGCCTGATGCCGCGGGACACTTGATCGCGGCCTCGATCATGTCGGCACCAGCGGCGTTCGTCATGGCGAAGATTCTGGTGCCGGAAACGGAAGAGCCCACCACACTCGGCCTCCTTACCGAAGATGTGGCGCGCGACGATGTGAACGTCATCGATGCGGCTGCGCGGGGCGCAGGGGAGGGGCTCCGCCTCGCCCTCGTCGTGGGGGCCATGTTAATCGCCTTTATTGCGCTCGTGTCGATGCTGAACGGTGTGATCGGCGGGGTCGGAGCCCTGGCCGGATTCGCGGACCTGACGTTGGAGCGGATTCTCGGCGGATTACTCGCTCCCGTGGCGTGGATGCTCGGCATTCCGTGGGCGGACGCCGGACTCATCGGCCAGATGATCGGCGTGGACTTCGTGCTGAACGAGTTCGTCGCGTTCGCGCGGCTCAGCGGAACACTCGCGTCCGGTCAGGCGATCGATCCCCGGTCTGTAGTGATCGGGATCTACGCGCTCACGACCTTTGCCAACTTCGGGAGCGTTGCGATGACCATCGCCGGTATCGGTGCGATCGCACCGTCCAGACGCCAAGACCTCGCCCGTCTCGGGCTCAAGTCGATGCTTGCCGGTCTTCTCGCTTCGCTCGCTACTGCCGCGGTGGCGGGAATTCTGCTGTAACGCGAGATTTTTCGTCCCCGGGCGACCAGTCGTCCTGCAGTGAACCTTTTCGAGACCGGCATGTCGGAACCGAGAAAACGCCTTATCGTCGTCGGTGATCGTGTGCTGATCCAGCCCGAAGAGGGTGAGGACCGGACTAAGGTCGGGCTCTACCTTCCGCAGACCGCCGTGGATACTCAGGCAGTCCAGGGTGGCAAGGTATTGGCGACAGGTCCTGGGAACGCGGTTGCCGCTCCCACGGAACTGGACGAGGAGCCATGGAAAATTGGCGGCACTGTTGGGGAGCCGCGATATGTGCCCCTTCAAGCACGCCACGGCGACTATGCCATCTTCTTTCGCCGGGCGGCGGTAGAGATCACGTTCGAGCGTGAGCGTTATCTGGTTGTTCCACAGGCGGCGATACTGACGCTGGTTCGCGAAGAAGAGGAAGGCGAAGAGATCCTCCCGTCGTTCTGATCGGCCCGCTGATTCTTTCCCCGAAGGTATCGTAGGATGGCACGCAGACCTGGCGGAGGTGGACGCCGCGGCCGCGGACAGAAGCGGCCCCAAGACCGTACGGTAGACCTTGATAGATACCGTCCAATCATCGCGGAATGGGAAGCGTTTTCCGAAGCGGCCGGTCGACCGGAGCCAACCGTATTTCGGATCCGCGCCGGGCAGGTTTCCGAAGCGGTGCTTCTCGAGCGACTGGCGGAGCAGGGCTTCGTAACGCGCCCGTTGACCGGGTTGCCCAGCTTTCATCAGGTCGAGCAGGCTCCTCGAGCGATCTCCCAGACCCTGGAGCACTGGCTGGGTCTCATTTACATCCAGCAAGCATCCACGGGTGTCGCGGCTCCTGAGGTCGGTGTGTCGCCCGGGCAGCGGGTCCTTGATATGTGCTCGGCTCCCGGTGGGAAAACGACGCACCTCGCCGAGTTGATGGGTGACAGGGGGTGCCTCGTCGCTGGCGAGATCAGTGAGCCCCGCATCCGAGGGCTTCTCGGCAACGTGTACCGGCTCGGGCATCCGAACATTTTGGTCGTGGCGGGCGATGGCCGGGAGTTTCCTGAGGGAGCTTTGTTTGACCACGTGCTCTTGGATGCCCCGTGTTCCGGAGAAGGCACGCTACGCCGAAGCGGTGGCCAGGCGCCCAATCAATCGAGCTCGTTTCTCGGATACGTCACCGCGGCTCAACGGAGCCTACTCGAAAAGGCAGTTCGGTTGACCCGTCCGGGTGGAACGATTCTGTACGTGACCTGCACCTTCTCTCCCGAGGAGAACGAGGCCGTCGTCAGCGAAGCACTGGGACGACTGCCGATCGAGCTAGAGCCACTGGAGTTGCCGGTGCCTCACGCACGCGGTGTTACCTCATGGGATGGGAAAAAGTTCGACCCTCGTGTCGAAGGCGCGGCCCGGATCTACCCGCACCACTTCGACTCCGGCGGCCTCTTCCTTGCGCGTCTTCGTCGCCTCGATGATGGCGATGAGGGGTCATCTTCTGGCTGGGGGGCGGTTCCGACTAGGTTCCCGGACGAGGAGGTGCGGCCTCCCAATATCGACGGCCCCGAGTCGGACGCGGCGAGTCTGGAGGAGCGCGACGTCGAGTTGTTGGACTCCGGCATGGCAGATCTGGCCGCCCGATATGGTGTCCCTGCCGCACCCGATGTTCGCCGGTGGATCCTGCGGGGTGGACGCGCATGGATGCACACGCTCAATGAGTGGCCCTTGAACGTATGGGAACCGGGGCCCTGGCGCCCGATCTCGGTCGGCTTCCGCGCGATCGATTTCGACAGCCAGGGACGGCCCCGACCCACCAACGATCTGCTCCGTTGGCTGGGAACCGCGGTGACCGATCGAGTCATCGACCTGGACGCAGCTTCCTTGAAGTCGGTGCTGGAACGTCAGCCGATCCCGACTGACATCGAAGCGCGTGGGCCCGTCGCTCTCTCGTGGCGGGGTGACGTCATCGGGCGCGGGGCCGTGACGGGTGACGGACTCAAGAGCGAGATCCCGAAGGCCCGTGCCGCGGATCTGCTCAGACTTCTCTGAGTCGGTCTGCCGCGAGCCAGGTCGCGAAAGCGGTGTCAGCGGGAGCGAGTGAGTACTCACTCAGTTCATCCAGCGAGAACCACCGGACCTCTTTGTGCTCGATCGCTTTGGGCTCCCCCTCTACCACGACCGGGTAGAATTCGATCACGAAGGGGGATCCCTCTTCCCGAATCGTCGTGAGTCGTTCTCCGACCGCGGTGACCACTACCGAGAGCTCCTCTTTGAGCTCCCGATGAGCGGCCTCGGCTGCGGTTTCCGCACCGTCGAGCTTGCCGCCCGGGAACTCCCAGAGGCCCCCGTGCCGCTTCTCGGCCGGACGCAGTCCTAGAAGCAATCTCCCGCCCCGCTCGATGACGGCCGCGACCACTTGGATCGGTCTCACTGAGTCAGCGGGGTCATTGAAGGTTGATGGCGATCGCCGTTGCAATCGAAACGGCGCCGAGCGCGACGAGTCCAAGGTAGAGGGGTACCGTGAATTTCATCCATTCTTCGTAGCGAACGCCCGCCGCGGCGAGGATCGCCATGAGTGCCCCGTTCGTTGGCGTGATGAGATCGCATAAGCCCGCACCGTACTGATAGGCGAGAACGATGACTTGTCTGGACAGACCAAGTAGGTCAGCGAGCGGCACCAGGATTGGCATGGTCAGCACCGCCTGCCCACTGACGCTCGGCACGGGCACATGGAGGAGGGCCTGTCCCACCATCATCCCGAGGGCAGAAGCCAGTTTGGGCAGGCTCTCCAGCGGTGAAAACATCCCGTTGACGATGGTGTCGATGACCAGTCCCTCTTCCAGTACGATCGAAATGGCGCGAGCGAATCCGATCAGGAGGGCCGCGTAGGCCATGGCGTGGAAGCCCTTTACGTATGCTTCCGCCGTTCCCTGAACGCCCATTCGGGCGACTCCTCCTACGAGGACGCCCATTATGAAGAAGGTGGCGGACATCTCATTGAAGTCCCATCCCCACTGCTGCAGCCCGACGACCATGAGGCCGAAGGTGCCCGCGACCATCCCCAGAATCACGCTGTCCCGTCCAGTCATGGATGAGCCCAAGTCTTCTCCGAAGTCTTCCGGTGTCCCACGAGTCGCGGCCGCGTAGCGCATCGTCATGCCGATCCAGAAGACGAGAGCCAGGATCAGAAAGGCGATCCGGAATAGAGCACCTGACGTGGGGGCGACCTCGGCTGCTTTCTGAGCGATCTGGACCTGAAAGGGATTGATCGGACTGAACGCCGATCCGACGAACGCAGCGCCAGCACTCATCGCGACCGCCACCAGCGGTTTGAAGCCCATGCGGGAGACGAGAATCATCAGTACTGGGATCAGCGGAATGATCTCTTCTTGCAGGTTCTGGACGACGCCGCCCATCGCGAAGAAGAACGAGACCACAGGCACGATGAGTAGGTCTCGGCCCTTCATTGAGCGGACCAGCGAAGGGATCGCTCGCCTCAGCGTCCCCGTTTCGTCAACGACGGTGAACGCTCCGCCGATCAGGAAGATGAGGAAGATCACCTCTCCCGCTGCGAGCATCCCTTTCGGGAGAGCGACCATTGCCTCGAACAAATTGACCGGATCAGCCTCCACCGCCTGATACGACCCGGGGACGACCAGCGTACGCCCGGTCACAGGGTCGTCGCGTCGGTCGAATTGGCCGGCCGGGAGTACATAGCTCGCCGCGGCGGCGAGGAGCACACAACCCGTCAGCAGCGCGAGCGGATGAGGGATGCGCATTCGCGGTGACTCGCTCATGGTGTGTCTTTTCTTTGGGGGAGGGTCTGTGAGTCGGCCGCGAGTAGGGTCGCGATAATGGTTCGAACTATGGCGACGTACTCGCCAGCATCGACGCACTCGAAGTCGTCCGTCGGGCGAGGATAGTCAGAGTGATCTTCGACGCCGAAGTAGCCGACCGCGCCGGCGATGAACAGGGTTCGCAGATGCATGCGTGCCAGCTTGGGGGTCCCCGAAGGCTTCCGCCAGCACTTGGAAGCTATGACCACCTCTGACCTTCGGACCAACAGTGGAGCGACTCTTCTGACAGTTCTTCATAGGTTGGCCCGCCGGGAGACGGTTGCCGCACACCTAGCAAGGCTAGTCTGTTACTTGCGGCGGCGCTCGACAGCACCGTCAGCGTCCAGTCCGGCTTCTGTTTGTGGAACACACTGCGTAAAATGGTATGCATCGACACATTGAGAGCAACCGAGACGGTCAGGCCGTCCAGAACGTTCGTTCCGAGGACAACTGCGGGTAGACTCAGTGGGATGCCTAGCAGAATTTTGCGACGGAGGAGTCCCGCGGTGTCGTGCCGATGGACCGGGCTGGTCCTCGCGGCGGCGGTTGGAGTGTGCTCGCCGGCATTGGCTCAGGACTCGGCACAATCCGATCGCGATGGCCCCGGCATCCTGGGAGTGCCTTCAGAACGATCTCGGGCGATTCTTGGTGGCTGGGGCATGCACCCTTTCGAGCCCCAGTTTCCCGAGCTGGATTGGACCTCCGGGTTCGGTCTCGCGGTGGGGCAGTACTACGCAGTGACCTTCGTAAACTCATATGGTAATCGAGGTTTCATTGGCGCCCTAGAACGATACTGGGGCACCGCCAGCATAGGACTGGTCGACGTGGGTGTCGGCTATCGAGTCGGCCTAGTTACCGGGTACGATGAGCGATTGTTCACACTCGCCAATTACACTCCGGTGCTGCCTTTCGCCGGTCTGTTGGTCTCGGTGGACATCGGACCCCTCGGCATTGAGTCGGTCTACGTGTACAAGGCGATCACGCTCGAGGCGTCACTCCGCCTCAGTTAGACGCCGGTACTCTGCTCAGGGCAATGCGTCGGTGCGGTGATCTTCCGTGGTCACGGCGACCGGTACTCTGCGGGCTCAAGATTTCACGACGTTATCGACGAGGCTCCCAAGGTATGCCTGGCTCCACTCGTTAGAGCCCACGGAGCAGATGACGAGGTAGCGTCGGGCGACTTACGGCTGCACGCAGCCTGCAGGAGAATGGGTCTGCGCGTTGAGCGCAGGCCCTGCCGTTCATAGCTTGTTGCGCGACTCGCCGAGAGTCGCTTTGCGCCTGTAGCTCAGTTGGATAGAGCATCGGCCTTCTAAGCCGAATGTCGTAGGTTCGAGTCCTACCAGGCGCGTTCATGTCGTTGAGTACATCGAAGCCGGATGCGGATCGCTGGGTTGTGCGCTTCTGCACTTGTCCGGTCGAAGTCGAGTCTGCCGCTAAAGGGGATTGGTTCGTGACGCCCAATCACCATCGTCTGCCCCCTAGCTCGCTGGCTCCCCCCGCAGTAGACCTGACCCGCCATGTCGAGGACGCAGGAGTGGACGCGTCCTAGTGTCGCCCAGGCCGAGCTGGCCTAGCGGTAGGTAGTGTCCTCCTGATCGAGGGTACGCGTGTGTTCGCTATCTGCGGTCACGGCGACGATCAGGCTTCGGTATCTCGGGCAGGCCTACGCCACTCTCGCTGCATGCGGCGAGAGCGATGAGGCTGACAGCTTGGAATCACATACAAGCGCTTCGTTTCACTCAAGCATCTTCGACCGAATGTTCACGCCTGCCTCCAGGGTGCGATGCACGGGGCAGCGATCTGCAATCTCCATGAGACGTTCCCGTTGTTCATCGTTCAAGTTGCCAACGAGTTCGATCTCTCGGTCCACGGTATCCAGCTGCGGCGCGGGAAGGCGCCGATGGCATAGCCGAACGATGGCCTGATCAAGGGGCCACCCCTTCCGACCAGCGTACATCTGAAGCGTCATCGACGTGCACGATCCGAGCCCGGCTAGAAGAAATTCGTACGGGTTCGGCCCCAGGTCTTCTCCACCAAAACTCTTGGGTTCGTCTGCAGCGAGCCGGTGTTTCCGGATCACAACATCCGTGAAGAAGGTGCCCCGCTCCGTGCGGGTCACTGCGCGGTCTTTCTCTACGAGGTCACTCAGGTCCTCCCCGGACTTGTCCAGATATCGGTCTGCCCAGGCCGAAAGAAGTCCGGCGACATAGCGAGAGTCTTCGGGGTCCGACAGCAGGTGGTCGGCTGTGTCGAGCGACACGAAACTTTTGGGGTGTCGGGCCACTTGGTACAGGTGCGCCGCATTGTCGATCCCGACCACTTCATCAATAGGTGAATGGAAAATCAACAAAGCGCGTTCTAGGCCCGCGACCGTGCTGTCCATACGCGTCGCCTTAAGATCATTAAGAAACTGCTTATTGATCCTGAACGGTCGTCCGCCGACCTCTACGGTTGCCTCTCCGACAGCTTCGATCTCTTCCCTCGAGGACACGACGTGATCAAGCACGTGCTTCGAGTCGGCCGGAGCGCCAATGGTGGCGACAGCGCGAACGGAGTCCAAGGCGCTCGCCACCTGCAGAATCGCGGTACCCCCAAGGGAATGGCCTACGAGAAGTGAGGGCGCCTCGAGCTCCGCTTCCATGTACCGCGTCGCTGCTAGGATGTCGTCGACGTTGGACGAGGGGTTCGTGTCAGCGAAGTCGCCTTCGCTTTCCCCCAGACCGGTGAAGTCAAAGCGGAGCACCCCGATCCCAACCTTCGACAGGGCGCGTGTGATCTCTACCGCCGCTTGTAAATTATTGGAGCAGGTGAAACAGTGCGCGAAAAGGGCCCATCCCCGTGGAGTGCCCGAGCTAGGCCGCTCTACCTGGGCGGAGAGACGCGCCCCCGTTGAGCTGGAGAATTCAACGCGTTCTGTCGACATCAGGCGGACTCCCAGGGGTTGGACCAGGCGCATGCCGCGGTGATCCGAGTTTGAGCCGGGATGGTATATCGTTCTCAGGACCTTAAACAGTACCAGAAGCCTCGGGGCCCGATCGACTTGCGCCCGACCTCTTGGCCACTCAACGAAGGCCAGATCCGGCTTTACCGCCACCATGGCTTTTACTAGATTTTCCGGCTCAGGCGGAAACGACTGAGTGCTTTGCCTTCGTGGTCAGTAAGATGGACGACCTTGAAGGTTCTTTGGTGGGCGTAGCTCAGTTGGTTAGAGCGCCGGATTGTGGTTCCGGAGGTCGCCGGTTCAATTCCGGTCGTCCACCCTGGAAAGCCTGTAACAAAAGGGTTTCCAACAGGTCGGGGCAGCATGCCAAGGGGATGAAAAAGAATTCTCGGCGAGGTGTTGACCCCCTTCGGGGCCCTTGGTATACTTTTGGCTCGCAGCAAACGGCTGAATTACCGCCGAGCGCTGCGTTTTGCTCGAAAAGGGTTCACCAAATAGTCGCTTCGGCGGCGTTGGGGCCCTCGGCTGAGCCACACAAGTTTTTTGAAAATCGAGGTTTTGAGTGTATTGAGCGGGCCTGAATCGATAGGCGCTTCGTCCTATCGAGTTCGACCTTCGGGTTGATCAGGTCAAAACAACGAAGATTCCGAATGCTCGATCAAGTACAAAGACAACACATAGTACAGGTCGCGTTCGATTTTTAGAGCTATTTATCAAGCTATTTCTCAATGGAGAGTTTGATCCTGGCTCAGGATGAACGCTGGCGGCGTGCTTAACACATGCAAGTCGAACGAGGGCCCGGAGCTTGCTCCGGTGACCCGAGTGGCGAACGGGTGAGTAACACGTGACCAACCTGTCCAAGGGTGAGGGACAACCCGGTGAAAACTGGGCTAATACCGCATGATGTCACACTTCCGCATGGTTGTGTGATCAAAGAGGGCCTCTGCTTGCATGCTCTCGCCCATGGAGGGGGTCGCGACGTATCAGTTTGTTGGTGGGGTAATGGCCTACCAAGACTACGACGCGTAGCGGATCTGAGAGGATGATCCGTCACATTGGGACTGAGATACGGCCCAGACTCCTACGGGAGGCAGCAGTGGGGAATATTGCGCAATGGGCGAAA
>JAPKBW010000033.1 GCA_028823235.1 Longimicrobiales bacterium
AGTGCCCCGCCAGGGACTCGAACCCCGAACCTACTGATTAAGAGTCAGTTGCTCTGCCAGTTGAGCTAGCGAGGCAAAATCACCCGCAGCGTACCAGATCGGCACACACGAAGTGAGCCGTAAAAGCTACCGGGGATATGGGACGGGTCAACCTCAGCACGGTCGGGAAACCGGAGCTGCCGTCGGCTCAAAGAAACATCCCCTCGCCGCATTCCATGTGGTACGTTGGGCAACAACCCGTTGCGGTCCGCCGGTTCTGGTTCGTCCAGCCCATAGCCCAGGCCACGCGGCCAGCTGGACTTCCTAGAAGGCGCTCAACCCGGTCAGCGTCTGTCCAAGGATCAGCGAGTGGATATCGTGCGTGCCTTCGTACGTATAGACCGACTCGAGATTGGCCATGTGCCGCATCGAATGGTACTCGACGAGAATGCCGTTCCCGCCCAGAAGCCGACGAGCTTCGCGCGCGATGTCTGTAGCCATATCGCAGTTCGCACGCTTGGCGAGCGAGACCTGCTGCGGCGTCATCGTACCTCCGTCCTTCATGCGACCGAGGTGATAGGTGACGAGCTGGCCTTGCGTGATCTTCGTGAGCATGTCGGCAAGCCGAACCTGCTGAATCTGCTTGCCGCCAATCGGCTCATCGAACATGACACGCTGCTTCGAATACGAGAGCGCCTCGTCAAAGCACGCCATCGCGGCACCAACAACCCCCCACGAGATCCCGTAGCGGGCCTGCGTCAGACACATAAGCGGGCCCTTCAGACCAGTAGTCCCAGGCATGAGCGCGCTGTCGGGAAGTTCGACATCCTCGAAGACGAGCTCACTCGTGTCGGAAGCGAGTAGCGAGAGCTTCCCCTTCTGATCCTTGGCACTGAACCCGGGTGTGTCCGTCGGGACGACGAAACCACGGATGCCCTTCACGTCTCCCAATTCACCGGTCTGCGCCCACACCACGGCGACGTCAGCCATGGAGCCATTCGTGATCCACATCTTGGAGCCGTTCAACCGCCATCCATCAGTAGTCTTTTCGGCGCGTGTGATCATTCCCGCTGGATTGGATCCGTAATCCGGCTCGGTCAGTCCGAAGCAGCCGATCGCTTCACCCGTGGCGAGCTTCGGCAGCCACTCACCGCGGTGCTCTTCGCTACCGAACGCAAAGATCGGATACATGACGAGCGCGCCCTGCACGGACACGAAGGAACGGATGCCTGAGTCGCCCCGCTCAAGTTCCTGCATGATGAGCCCGTATGACACGTTGTTCAGGCCGGCACATCCGTACTCCTCAGGAAGATTTGCCCCGAGGACACCAAGCTCACCCAACTCAGGGATCAGCTGTGTCGGGAACTCCCGCCGAATGTAGGCATCGCCGATGATCGGCATGAGCGTCGTATCGACCCATTCGCGGATCGTGTCGCGGACCATCCTCTCCTCTTCCGAGAAGAGGGAGTCCAGGTCATAGAAGTCGATGCCTTCAAAGAGGGCCATCGGCGTGCTTCCGTTCGATTGAGGGCGTGGGGCGTCGACCGCGCCACGGTTCAGAACCCACCCGGTCCTATCCGGGCACTCAAATCTATTAGAGCGAGTCATCCTCGGCAGTGGTGGCTTCGCTACTCGGCGCCATCAGAGGCAGTGCCTCGACGGCCCTGGCGTTTCGAAAGCGCATGCCGCCATAGGAAAACTCGCGGGCGACCTTCTGCCCAATCCAGATCGCAGCGATCATCGTCGCCATCCATCCGCCGACCACGAGGTCGGTCGGTCGGACCGTGAACCAGACGTAGACACCCATGCCGGCAGTGAAAAGTAAGCCGCCTAGCCACCCCCACCACGCGGCCCGGGCCCGGGCCTTACGCCGACAGGTGTCGCACCACAGCATACGATCGAGCTCCATCTGGTCGTGTACCTCGAGACACCTCACACACGTGACTTCCGTGGGATAGCGGTCCCGCCAACTCACATGCTCTCGCGTCATTCGGTGGATCCCCTTCTTGCTGCCGGTCCGAGGGCCTAGTCTAGCGCGGCCAACAGTGCCGCTGTGAATTCGCGGGTCGTCGCGCTCCCACCCATGTCTACCGTGCGCGTGTCACCGGAGAGAACCACGGTATCGATCGCACCTCGAATTCGCGACGCCGTTTCGCTCTGGCTCATGTGATCGAGCATGAGGCACGCCGAAAGAAGCAATCCTGTCGGATTGGCGATCCCCTGGCCGGCGATGTCAGGGGCCGAACCGTGAACCGCTTCAAACATGGCCGCGTCCTGGCCGATGTTGCCCGCGGGAGCGAAGCCCAGACCGCCAACGAGACCGGCCATGAGGTCGGACAGGATATCCCCGAACATATTCTCCATGACGAGCACGTCGAAACGGTACGGATCGAGCACGAGCTGCATGGCTGTCGCGTCGATGATCCGGTCTTCGAACTCGATGTCCGGATACTCACTCGCCACGTCCTGACCCACCTCGAGGAAGAGCCCCTGGGTGTATTTCAGAATGTTGGCCTTGTGGGCGAGTGTGACCTTCTTGCGACCGTGCTTCCGTGCGTACTCAAACGCGTATCGGCAAATGCGCTCCGCGCCGAACCTCGTGATGATCATCACGGACTCAGCTGCCGCCCGGGCATCGCCGTGCATCCCGATGTAATGCTCGACACCGACGTACAATCCCTCGGTGTTCTCGCGAATCAAAACGAGATCGATGTCCTCGTACCGGCCGCCGGGCACGATCGTGCGTACCGGGCGAACGTTCGAATACAGGTCGAACGCCTTTCGCATTTCGACGTTGATCGAACGAAAACCCGAACCGGACGGAGTTGTCAGTGGGCCCTTGAGGATGATCCCGTTCTTTTCCGAGGAATCGAGCGTCGCCTGAGGGAGAGGATTGAGTACTTCCTTGAGTGCGATGAGCCCCGCGAGTTGCATGTCGTACTCGAGGTCGGCGCCCGCCGCCTTCAGAATCTCCAGCGTCGCATCCGTAACTTCTGGGCCGATCCCGTCTCCAGGAATGACCGTAATTGTCTTCGTCATCGACTGATAAATCGTTCGTTGTAAGTGTATTCGGTGTGGGCCTCGCCCCAGTCGACGAGGTCCTCCAGAAGTGTCATTCGTTCGGTCCCATCGCGTCGCGCCTGGCCTGCGATATTCAGTGAGCGACGCCACAAGATATCCGGCAATTCATCCGCCAGCAGCCTCGCATTCGCTACTTCAGTATCCCCCACTGTCGTGATCACCCGCACCGCTGCCAATCCGGCGTACTCTTCGAAGAGTAGGCGTGTCTCTTCAGAAAAGAGAAAAATGTAGGGCCCGACCTTGGCCCACAGCTTCCCACCGCGCCGGAGTTGCTGCGCCGACTGCGGGACCATCACGACCGCGACGTTTCCGACGATCTCGGCATAGACCCCGCCCTCATATTGATACGCTGCTCCGACCTGCTCAGCGCTCGGCAGAGTACCGTCCAATCTGGGCTCGCATCCTGCGAGTCCAAGCGTGACGACGCATGCGACCGCTCCTCCCCACCCCATCTTCATCAAACTGCTCCGATTGTCCTTTGGTTCTAATCAACCCGGGATGTACCAGAACAACGTCCGGGTGAGTTCCTCCACCCCCGAGACCAGGCCGCGGGGATCATCCTGATCAAATTCGCCACCCTCCTCAATGCAGTACCAGACGACATCTCCAGTTCGGGGGACGATGAGCACGGCCTGTAAACGAACCCGCGGAGCAGTATCCTCGACCCCGGCTTCCGCGAAGGTCGGGGGAGACGCCGCGCATCGTCCCTGGAGGAGGCGGAGCCGACCGTCCGCTGCAGCTGGAGAGCAGCGTGGCAGCGCCCATAGCAAGGAGCGTTCAGCACACCGAGAACAGCGAGCGGCGACCCGCTCCCTTTCCTACTCGTTGACCGACTTCATTCATGATTCGCCCCCGACCGCGGTACGGCCTCTCGTGGCTGTGGCAGCACTCAAAGGTAGAGAAGCCGGCTGTCCGATTGAACCCAGGTGGAGTTGGCTCGAACTCGCGATCAGGCTGACGCCAGCACAGCCATTCTTGCCCTCCCTGACATGCTTCGAGCGCCTGGCATCACTTGCCTGCAGGTCCTCGGCGCGATCCGTGACGGAATCGTCCATCGCCTCGACATTGTTTCGCAGACCGGGATGCCACGTGGCACCGTATACCCGACGCCCGAGAGCTTGAAAAAAATGGCCTCTTGCGGGCCGCTCCGTGCGCACCGCAGGTGCCTCGTGACAGTGTTCTGCGGCGCTTGGCTACCCGCGCGGCTAGCCAGCGTCTCTGGTTTGAAAGACAATGAATAGGGACAACGCTATTGAGTATTGACATCGGGTCAGCGGAAGCACCATTTGGCCAGTCATAAGCGGTCCACCAATACGGGGAGCCGCGCCCAGCCATGGATCCACGGAGCACTCATGAGCGACTCACTCGTCCGCCACGAAAAGTGGGATGACATCGAGCGCGAAGCTGTAACCGGCGACATCGCTCGCCGACTCTTCACCGGCGATCGCATGATGCTCGCCCAGGTCTTTCTCGAGAAAGGAGCCGTCGTTCCGAAGCACTCGCACGAGAACGAGCAGCTGACGTGGATCATGGAGGGAGCGCTCCGCTTCTGGATCGGAAACGAAGGTGAGCCCGGCTATGAGGAGCGTATCGTTTCCGCCGGAGAAGTCATGTACATCCCGTCAAACGTCCCGCACAAAGCGGAGGCCCTCGAGGACACGCTCGACGTAGACGTGTTCAGCCCGCCCCGCCAGGACTGGCTCGACGGTACAGACTCCTATTTTCAAGACCGCTGACGTGACGCTGGGGAACGCCTGAATGGATCTCGGACTGAAGGGAAAGGTCGCGGTGGTCGCCGGCTCCAGTCAGGGACTCGGCCGCGCTGTCGCCGACGCCTTGGCGGCGGAGGGGGTCGACCTTGTGATCAACTCGCGATCACCTGAGAAATTGCTCGCCGTCAAGAATCAGATCATCCAGCATACGGGAGCCCGGGTAGAAGCCGTGCCGTGTGACCTGTCGACTGCGGACGGCGCGAGCGACCTGATCTCAGCCGCTGAATCAGCCTTCGGACAGGTAGACATTCTCGTGACCAACACGGGCGGGCCTCCTCCGGGAATGTTCGAAGACCACGGACCGGAAGTATGGCGTGATGCGATTGCGCAGAACTTCGAGAGCGTGATCAACTTGGTGCGTGCTGCGCTGCCAGGGATGAAGGAGCGGCGCTGGGGGAGGATCGTCAATGTGACTTCGATCTCGGTGAAGCAGCCGGTCGCGGGACTGATCCTTTCGAACGCGATCAGGGCTGGCGTAACGGGCTTCGCAAAGACCGTTTCCAATGAGGTGGCCCCCTTCAACGTGACCGTGAACAATATCCTTCCGGGCTATACGCGGACCGAGCGCCTCGTACATTTGGCAGACGCGATATCTGAGCGGGATGGGACGACTGTCGAGGAAGTCTACGACGGCTGGGCCGCGGAAATTCCCATGGGACGGGTCGGGGAGCCTTCGGAGTTCGGGGGCGTCACAGCTTTTCTCTGCTCCGAACAGGCATCGTACGTAACCGGACAATCAATTGCCGTCGACGGCGGCTGGATCAAAGGACTCATCTGATGGGCGCAGTAGGCTTCCAGGAAGCGGACTACATCTGGAAAGACGGGAAGTACGTTGGCTGGCATGACGCCAACATCCACCTGCTCTCCACGGCGGTGCAGTTCGGCACCTCGGTGTTCGAGGGCATCCGAGCCTACGAGACGGCGAAGGGTCCGGCGATTTTCCGGCTCGACGCCCACATCGATCGGCTCATGGATTCGGCAAAGATCTATCGGATGCTGCCAGAGTACTCCGCTGAGCAGCTTCGTGACGTTTGTGTCGACATCATCCGCAAGAACGCCCTCCGAAACTGCTATATCCGGCCCATGATACTCCGCGGGTATGGCACCCCTGGGTTGAACCCGACCCTGAGCCCACTCGAGACATATGTCGCGGCCTGGGGCTGGGGCACCTACCTGGGTGAGGAAGCGCTTACGAAGGGGGTCGACGTCTGTGTGTCTTCCTGGCAGCGCATGGCGCCCAACACGTTCCCTGCACGCGCGAAGGCCGGCGGCCACTACGTGAACGCTCAGCTCATGAAGATGGAGGCTGTCCAGAATGGGTACGTCGACGCGATCGCCCTCGGCACAGGGGGACTTGTCAGCGAAGGCAGCGGCATGAACATCTTCCTCGTTGATGAGGGCAAGATCATTTCGCCGGTCCTCGATGGCACCTCACTGGTGGGCCTCACCCGGGGCGCGGTAATCAAGTTGGCCGAGGACCTAGGGTACGAAGTCGTCGAGCGGCCCGTTCCGCGGGAAGAGCTCTACACGGTGGACGAGATCTTCTTCACTGGCACGGCCGCAGAAGTGACCCCGGTAGCCAGCGTTGACAGAATCGAGATCGGATCGGGGAAGGCCGGGCCCATTACGCTCGACATCCAGAGGCGATTCCTCGACACCGTTCGAGGTGAGACCGACGACCCGCATGGATTCCTGACGGTCGTGGAAGAGTAGTCACGTACGAGACTTGTGCGCGTAATAGTGAATATCTCCGCGACGCGACGGCCGAACAGTCGAATCTGGGCTAGCTAGCCTGCACCGCGCAGAAATGCCCTTCGGTGCGAACACTGCGCACCCCACTCCACCAGCGTCCCACGAACGCATCGCCCGCGATATTCTGCACTGACAACACCGTGTGCGCCCCGTCGAACTGGAACACGTCTCGGCGGTTGTTCTGAGAACCCAGGCGTAACAAAATCTCGCGCCCGTCGGCCCCGTCGCTCTCGATGACGAGTACGCCTGGCCCCGCTGGATCAGTACTCCGCAGGTCCTGAACCGGCTGAGCTCCCACAGCTGTCAGATCCAAGTTGGTGAACCCTCCGAGCGGTGTCCGAGCGTCCTGCAGCACCCGGAGGTTCGCCGGCTGCTCAGACAAGGTCATCTCACCCTGGACGGTCCGCATGTCGGATCCTACCAGCACCACCCTATAAGACCCTGCCATGGAAACCATCGACTCGCCCGAAGACAGAGTCGCAGTCGACGGCACACAAGCGGCTAGAGAAAACATCTCGCCGCCTGCACCGCCTGTCGCACCCCGGCATGCCGCCAACATGATCGATCCGAGGAGGACAATCCGTGCGAGCCTCAGCGGAGCACCCGCACGATACGGCCGTTTTCATCGACTACTGCAATGGGTCCCCGAAAGACGTCGCCACTCAAATCGATGAACGACGGTGACACCCCGGCGATGCCAGGCGCCCTCGGTGGTGCCGGAGTTATCCCCTGGTAGGAATCGGCCTGACTCATATCCACGCTGTACCCGAGGTCAAACAACGACCCGACCGTAATCGAGCTAAGTGTGCTCGCGAGCGCCGAGTTCAGACGTGGTGTCATGAGTTCCACGGTCATCACCGACTCTCGCCAGTGGGAATCCCCCGAGCCAGCTGCAGACGCGTTCTCAACCGGGACCTTCGCTCCGACGTATGCGTCACCGCCGTTCGCGTCGAACGCGACGATCGCTCGTTCCCCGAAGAAATGGGTGTCCTGGTTAGGAACAAGGTTGTCTTCGCCGTCGAGAGACGGATTCCGGAGCAAATCCTTACGGTTCCATAAGGTGCCAATCCCCAAGACGTGGCCCATCTCATGGAGGATGACCGGGAACAGCTGGTTGTTGTTCTCCAGAACCTGCAGGTCGGCTTCGTCAAATTCCATCCGGCCGATGACCGGAATGCTTCCGATTTGCCTTGTGAAGCAGGGTCCTGCGGATGCGAGCGTGCCACCAGGACCATCTTTCGCAACAATTTTCACATAGATAAGCACATCGTCCACGACTTGGTTCAGCACCGGCTTGCTGGAAACGCACCACTCGGGCACGGTTTGATTAATGAAGTTCACGTCATGCACGTCGGCAACGATGATTTCAGCCCACCGAGCCGCCGCCGCGATCATCGCGCTGTCTTGACTCTCCGTTCCATTAGCCTCGAAGACGATGTCAATGTTGAAGGGCTGCAGCGGCTCACCGACCGTGACGTTGAGCTTTGCCCCATTCACAGGGCCGGCACCCTGGCCCTCACAACACCCATGGACAAGGATGTTGTACTCACCGTCTGCGAAGCCGATCTGGCAACTCTCATCGGAGCCGGGGCTGAAGCTCAGACAGTCGTCGTACCCGGCTCGCCCTGAGGGTCGCTCTCCGTGTTCTACGAACAGATCGGCGTCGCCCGTGCCCCCAATAAGCTCGACAGTCAACGTCGCGGGACCAGCGATGTCGACACGGAACAACACTTCTTCCTCCAGCAACGCGGAGTACGAGGTTGAATCGTCCAGCGTGATGATCGACTGGTTTTTTACCGTTACGCCTCGACTCTCCTCGTTGTTGTTCTCGAGAAGTTCGGTCACCGCGTCGTCTGGGTCTGCGACTACGGTCAGCGTCGTCTCCCCCACGACCATCGGACCGACGGTCACCTCAACCTCGATCTCCGTGAAGGATTCCATCGCCGGCACGTCCGCCGTCCCGACCTGGTTGTTCGCGCCATCCAGAACCTGAACACGGAAACCCGTGCCAGTCGTATCATCGCCGTTGTTCTTCACCGTGGCGCGGACGGTGAACTCGTCGAGGTTCGTCGGGTCATAGCGCGAGAGCCGAAGCCCGTCATTGATCACCAGATCGGGAAGCGGATTGATGCTCCGAGAAAACGCCTTCACTTCCGCGGTGCCACTTCCGCTCGCCGCAACAAGAGTCTGCGGCCCAAACGACATCCCGAGAGTCCAAGTAGTGGACAACTCGCCCATAGAATCCGTGGTGCCAGAGCCCACACTAACCGAACCGTTGTCCGGCGCGGGCGTAAACGTGACGGTCGCACCGGCCACCGCAGCCCCACCCGCGTCACGGGCTCGAGCGACGATTGCCTCAGCGAGAGCTGTGCCGTTGATCGCGTCCTGAGACAGCCCGCTCACAATCGCGACACCCGTTGCGATCTGCTGAACCGTGACAGTCGCGGTGGCGTTGAGCCCGCCACTGGACGCGGTCAGAGTCGCCGTCCCATTCGCGACTGCGGCCACCAGCGCTCCCGTGATCGTGAAAACGGCAGGGTCACTCGACAGCCACTCGATCGTCTGCCCCCCCATGGTCTGGCCCGCCTGATCCCGCACGGTAATACCCACAGGTGCTGTCTGCCCCAGGAATGTCAGGTCGATCGACGAAGACGTTATCGTGAGCGTAGTCGCGACCTGGCCTTCCGGCGTCGTTGTCGTTCCAGCCTGGCAGGCGCTGATCAGCACAAGCGCGCCGAGGCGGAGAAGGTCACGAACCGGACGAGATTTCGAGGGCATCAGATTTGGGGCAATGAGGATCTTCAAGTAGACCAGGCTGCATCTCGCATTCTGTATATCTACGTTAGCGAGTCTCGTTCCGTGGCGCCCTCATTCTTACGACTTGAAGGGATGACCCTCCCCGCACGGCCACATCCTTCGCAGGCCGCCCTTCTGCCAGCGATGACGCACTAACTCTCGAAAGGACCTTCCTGAAGGAGCGAACGAGGCGAAAGTGATGATGCCGAGACGGATGAAGACCAAGACCCGCTCTGTGCCGTATCAGCGCCCGCGCCGGCGGCGCACGCCCAACTCCTTGCCCCGGACCGGTGTCTCACAGCATCGTCCACACTCAAGCGATCCTCATCCTATGCGAACCAATGCCGATTCTCCCCTCTGACTTTCCGCGCCATTCCTCGCACCTGCTCACCGTTGCCCTAGCGGCGACCTTGCTCGCTGCCTCAGGCTGCGGTGCACCCGACTCCACCTCGTCGAGCGCAGGCCCCGACTTGCCGTTCCCGGAGGACCCGACGATCTGGCCCGCCATTCGGGCCGAACGAATCTCGACCCTGCTAGGACCGGCTATGGATCGCGCGAACGTTGATGCCTGGGTCATACTGGGCAGAGAGAATGCGAACGACCCGATCGCCGCCCATGTCGGCGCGGAAAATGCAGGAGGACTGGCTGGCTTCCTCTTCTTCTCGGACGGAGCCGGGAGGATCGAATCCCTGGCAATTTCTCCCGAGACGGAGGCGACCGCACTCGCCGAGGTGACACCGCTCGATTCCGTACGCTCTATCCCAAGGGGATCAAGCCTCTACGCCGCCATAGCCGAGGAACTCAACGCCCGGGACTCACAGCGAATCGCGATTAACAGCAGCACCCGAAATATTGCCGACGGGCTCTCTTGGACGCAGCGCAACGCTCTGGTCGAAGCCCTCGGCCCCCGACTCTCCAGCAGGCTGGCTTCCTCGGAAGAAGTGGTAATCGAGTGGCTCTCAGTAAAGCTCCCGCAGGAGGTCGATATCATGCGGCGCGCGGCAGCGCTGACCGAACAACTCGAGCTCGAAGCCTATACCACGGTCGTCCCGGGAGTGACGACCGACGCCGATGTGGGGCGTTTTTTGAAACGACGCATGGCCGAACTCGGTGTCGACGACGGTTGGGCTCCCGACCAGAACCCGAACGTGAATTCAGGCCCGGACCGTGGTCACTCACACGCGACAGAGAAGGTCATTCAGCCTGGGGATATCATTCAGACTGACTTCGGCATCAGCGTATACGGCATGTGGGTGACGGACATCCAGCGCTTCGCATACGTGCTCCAGCCCGGGGAAACGGAAGCACCACCAGAAATGCAGGCGCGCTGGGAGTACGCCCGGGAAGGCAGTCGAGCGGCGCAGAGTGCGATGCGCCCAGGCGTGACCGGATGGGCCGTCGATCTGGCTCAGCGCGAGGTGCTCGAGAAGCACGGCTCGATTCCGATCATCTGGAGCACCGGCCACCCGGTCGGCTATTGGGCGCACGACGTCGGCCCCCGGCTCGGTGGTGCCGCAGGGGGTGCGGCGCCTTCAGGAGATGCGGCACGCGAGCTCCTGCCCGGTCACACCTTCGCCTTCGATGGCTTCTTCGGCTGGCCGCAAGAAGACGGCACGACCAAGACGATTTCTGTCGAAGAGATGGCCGTCGTAACAGAGAGTGGATCCGAGTGGCTGATCGCCCCTCAGGAGGAACTGGTCCTGATCGGCGGTGCGAACTAGGTCCGCCCTACCAGTCGGGGCTCTCGGCCTCGTCCAGCTTCCTCATCGCAGCGCGAAGCTTCTCTGCGTCTTCGTCCGACACCTGATTGACCGGTGCGAGTGTCTTTTCATTCTGGCCGCCTCGCGCCACGAGTACGGCCATCATGCCGGCCGACACGATCGCCAGCGCCGGTAGCAAATATCCGAGGATGTTGAAGCCCTCGGCCGGCGGCATCATGAGCACCTGGCCGCCGAAATCCGCTACGAAGCTCGCCTGGATCACCTCGACCGACTCACCGGCCTCGAGTGATTCCCGGATCCGACGTGACCACGCCGGTGATTCCGCACACTGCATCTGGAACTGACACGAGTGCACATCGAGGCCGCATCCACACTGACACTTCAAGGCCGTCTCAAGCAGCATGAATTTTTGGCCGAGCTCACCTTCGTGGTAGTGGCCCTGCATCGTCGCCGTCGGGTCGTACCCGGCATGCGACGGGCCGGTGGACTGACCCTGTAGTGGGACGGCGAGCGCAAGACTCACGGCCGTCACGGCGGTCACCCCAAAGCACGTTGCTACGGTCATCATTGATCTCCTGGGCCGTGCCGATTGCCCCACCGGACCACAGTCCCCGTTCCGTTGTGTTGTCACGTTCCCGCCCTTCGAACTACCAACCCGTACCGAGCACGTTCCGATCCCAAGTCCGTCAGCGGCCACGCGCGCCGGAGTCGGGACTTCGTAGATCGGGTGCACCGACGCGCTCACCAGTGACCGGGTCGACGCCCACGGAATTCGCAGACCCCTGACGCCCGCCCATTTGAACCGTATGGCCCAGGGCTTCGAGCTCCGCCACGACCTCAGGTGAAACTCCCTCACCTTCGATCCGGATGCGATCCGGAAGCCATTGGTGGTGCATCCGCGGTGCGGCGACGGCTTCGTCGATGCTCATGTTGAAGTCCACGAGATTCAGAATCAGCTGAAGCGTCGTGTTGATGATGGTCCGGCCACCGGGCGAACCCACCACGGCTACAAGATCGCCGTCTTTGGCGACGATCGCCGGAGACATCGATGACAGCATCCTCTGCTGAGGCCGGGCAAGATTTGGCTCTGTCCCGATCAGCCCATTCGCACTGGTGATCCCGGGGCCTGCGTTGAAGTCACCCATCTCGTTGTTAAGCAGAAACCCAGCCCCAGGCACCACAATGCCTGAGCCGTAGCCCGACTCGAGCGTGTAGGTGACCGAGACGGCCATTCCATCCGAATCCACGACGGAGTAGTGAGTGGTCTCGGGACTCTCATACGGCTGCTCGATGTCGGACGGGTGCGAGATCGAGGCCCGCTCCGGGTCCAGGTCACGAGCCAGCCATGCTGCGTGCTCCTTACTGGTCAGTCGCTGCACAGGAACATCGGCGAAGTCCGCATCGGCCAGATAGGTCGCCCGCTCCCGAAACGCACGGCGCATGGCTTCTGCTACGTGGTGCAAGTAGGGAGCGGAATTGTGACCCATCGCGGAGAGGTCATAGGGCTCCAGGATGTTCAGGATCGTCGCCACCGCCACGCCGCCAGAGCTCGGTGGTGGCATGCCGATGATGTCGTGTCCCCTGTACGTGCTCGTGATCGTCGACCGCTCACGTGCCTCGTATCTGTCGAGGTCTTCCTCTGTGATCATCCCACCGCCCCGGACCATCTCAGCCGCCATGAGTCGGGCCGTTTCACCTCGGTAGAATCCGTCGCTGCGATCATCACGGATACGGGCCAAGGTGCGGCCCAGATCAGCCTGCCTCCAGGTCTCCCCGACCGCGTAGGCCGATCCGTCCTTCGAGAACGTGGCAACGGTGGCCTCGTACTGGCTCCTCTCGACGAAGCGCTCCATCGAGCCGGCGAGGGCCTCGCTCAACTCGAATCCATCCTCGGCCAGATCGACCGCCGGATCTAGGAGGTCGTTCCAGTCCGCTCGCCCATAGAGTCGATGCGCTTTGTCGAATCCGGCGACCGTACCCGGAACACCGACCGCCATATGACTACGGTGGTGAATCATTGACGAGTACTCACCGTTCTCATCGATCCACATCTCCGGAAACGCCGCCAAGGGGGCCTTCTCACGGAAGTCGACCGCCGTCGTCTGGCCGTTCGGGAATCGAACGACCATGAAGCCCCCGCCGCCGATATTCCCGGCCGACGGATGCGTCACTGCGAGAGCAAAACCCGTCGCGATCGCTGCATCCACGGCATTTCCGCCGGCAGCAAGGACGTCGGCCCCGACCTGACTCGCAAGCCACTGCTGGGAAGAAACCATCCCACCGTTCGATCGCGCAGTCTCTGCCGACTGGGCCTCCGCAAACGCTGGGGAGAGGAGGCCGATGAAAGCCACGCAGGCCAGAGCCCGTGAGACGATCGTAGAGCGAAGGATGGCTGGGAGCATCGGAGAACCTTTGCGGTGCAGAAGTCGTGACGAGTGGGTGGAACAAGATCCGGCCCAGCCATAGTCCGCGCCAGACGCCGCCGTGATTGCCGGAACACGCGGCTCGGGTTACTTCATTCGCCCTCACACGTATGCGGTTCGGGCACATTCGAGCCCGGTTCGACACGCACACGAAGACCAAGGAATCTGAGCGCGACATGACGATCAAGAGACGTGATTTCATCAAGAAGGCTGGAACCGGCGCCGCCGGGGTGGCCGCACTCGGGGCATGCTCCAGTGGTGAGGGCAGCGCAGATGCTGTGCAGGCCGGTGGTGTAAGCGGTCCTCGTGTGGAGTGGCGCCTCGCGACGAGCTTCCCGCCGTCGCTCGACATCCTGCACGGCGCCGGTGTGCGCGTAGCAGAACGCGTCGCGGCGCTTACGAACAACAACTTCACGATTCGCGTCTACGCGGCGGGTGAAATCGTTCCCGCGCTCCAGGTCATGGACGCGGTCATGCAGGGCACCGTCCAGTGCGGTGTCTCACCGGGCTACTACTACATCGGAAAAAATCCGGCGCTCGCATTCGATACGGCCATTCCGTTCGGTCTCAGCACACGCCAGCAATATGCGTGGATGATGCACGGCGGCGGCCTCGACCTGCTGAACAACATCTACTCGGACTTCGGCATCATTTCGTTCCCCTGCAATTCGACGGGTGGCCAGATGGGTGGGTGGTTCCGCGAGCCTGTAAACAGTCTCTCGGAGCTGGCAGGCCTTCGCTTCCGGATCCCTGGTATCGGGGGCGAAATCATGTCGCGCCTCGGCGTCACGGTTCAGAACCTCGGTGCGGCGGAGATCTATCCAGCGCTTGAGCGCGGGGCGATCGACGCCACGGAGTGGGTCGGACCCTACGACGATGAGAAGCTCGGCTTCTATCAGGTTGCGAAGAATTACTACTACCCGGGCTGGTGGGAGCCTGGTGTCACGATGGGCCTGCTCATCAGTCAGGAGGCGTTCAATGAGCTTCCTGTCTCCTATCAGGAAGTACTCAAGTCAGTGTGCGGCGAGACCTTCGCGGACCGACTGGCCGCCTACGACAATGCGAACCCGCTGGCGTTACAGCGACTCGTCAACGACCACGGTGTGACGGTCCGCGAATATCCCCAAGACATCATGGACGCGGCTTGGCGGGAGTCCAACGCATACCTCGAGGAGGAGTCGGCCAAGGATGCGACCTTCCGTGAGGTATGGGAGTCCTACCGGACGTTCCGAGACGCCCAGTGGTCCTACGCCAACGGCAATGAGTTGGCGTACCAGGTATCGGCGTTCGGAAGGGTCTAGGGCTGCAGCGACCCGCTGGGGCCGAAGCACAAGTGGCCGAATAGCGGAATGAAAACCGAAAGGCCCGTCCTCCACGGCGGAGGGCGGGCCTTTTCGCATACAAGAGCCCGAACGGCTTCCGAATGGCAACAGACGGCATCCCCGGCGGCTCTCTACTTCTTGCGAAGCAGC
>JAPKBW010000034.1 GCA_028823235.1 Longimicrobiales bacterium
GGGGGAGGACTGCGATATCACTCATTGAATTCTCAGGTGTTCGTGGGTGAGACTGGAAAGGAAATGGTGTCGCATCGCCGCCGTGCCGGTCAGGCCCGTGCCGACGCGAGAAAAAGCAGAGGGCCAGTTGCCGCCGGGTCAGGTGGCAGTGGTGCGATACGTCGTTTCAGGAAGCCCGCTTCTGTAAGCCATCCATCAATCTGGGCTGACTCGAATCCGGGCCACACGTGCCCCATCTCCTCAGCGTAGATGACCCCCCGATCGTGAGATCTCATGTCGAGGAGCAGGGCGGTACCGCCGGGTTTGATGGTGCGGAAGGCTTCTCTCAGGACAGTCAGGGGATCTACGACGTAATGCAGTACCAGTGCGAGAATCGCGAGATCGAAGGTGTCATCGTCTACTGGAAGTGACTCTAGGTTGCCGCAGCGCAATTCGACATTGGCGGTGTCGTGAAGCCTCGCTTGGGCGGTAGTAAGCATCTCCGCAGATCGATCGACACCGATGACGCGGTCGGCGAAGGGGGCCAGTCGGGCACATAGACCACCGGAGCCTGTACCTAGGTCTCCGACGGTCCATGACGGATCGATGAGTCCGAGAATGGGAGACAGTCCTGTGGCCGATCCGAACAGCTCGGAGCGAGTCTCATCCCAGTGCTCGGCCGTTTCGGCAAAGAAGGCGGAGGAACGAAGTCGCCTCGATTCCAGCACCGATCGAGCCCGCTCCGCGTCCTTTTCGTAGAGGCTGTTCTCACTAACCTCCTGGCGCACGATATCCCAGAGGCCCCGTCCCGCGTCGTCGAGGGCAGGATTAATGCGATAGTGCCGATTACGCCCTTCCGCTCGAACTGCGACCCATCCTTCGGATGCCAGTGTCTTTAAATGTCGGCTGACGGTTGGCTGCGCGGACTGCAGGACCACGCAGAGCTCGCTCACCGTGAACTCCCCCTGCTGGAGAAGGGCGAGAATCCGAGTGCGGGTCTCGTCGCTGAGGACGCTGAGGCGCTCAAGAAAGGCGGGGGAAGTAATTGTATTCATAAATGTGTATATGAAGATATGCAAATTGTTCTCCCTCTCAACCCCACACGGGCTTAACTTGCAATTGCTTCTCAATCGCGCGTTGGCGCGACCGTCCCCTCGGAGGGCGATTTTGGCCCACAAACATCCGCCGCACAGTGATGTCGTCTATCCGGCTGCGATCCCCTTCGTCCTGACGCACCTAGTGTGCCTTGGCGCGATCTGGACGGGTGTACCGCTACGGGCCGTCGCCGTGGGATTAGTCCTCTACGTCGTGCGCATGTGGGCGATCACGGCGGGCTTCCATCGCTATTTCAGTCACCGATCGTACAAAACGAGTCGGGTCTTTCAGTTCCTCATCGCCTTTCTGGGCCAGTCTTCGGCTCAGCGAGGTGTGATCTGGTGGGCGGCTGTGCATCGTCATCATCATCTGTATTCCGACACCGAGCATGACATCCATTCGCCACGACACCATGGTTTCTGGTACGCACACGTCGGGTGGATCTTCAATCCGAGCAACTGGAAACCGGACTACGGGACGGTGAAAGACCTGACGAGGTACCCTGAGCTCGTCTGGCTGGACCGGAACATGTATCTCCCGGCCATCGTGCTGGGACTGGGGATGTGGCTCTGGGGAGGGTGGGCGATGCTCATCGTCGGCTTCTTCTGGAGCACCGTTCTTCTGTTCCATTGCACGTTCTTCATCAACTCTCTGGCCCACGTATCAGGGTCGCAGCGATACCTGACGGGCGATGACTCCCGCAACAATCTGTGGTTGGCCCTGATCACTCTGGGCGAGGGTTGGCATAACAACCACCACCACTATCAGAGCTCGACTCGCCAGGGTTTCCAGTGGTGGGAAGTCGACATCTCCTACTACGTCCTGAAGGTGATGTCCTGGTTCCGCCTCGTTTGGGATCTGAGGGCGCCTCCGGCCGCCATTGTGAGAGGTGAACGACCCGTAGGTGCGAAGGTGATCGAGAAGGTCGCAGGCGAGTTGGCCGCGGCTTTCAGTGTGGACAACATCTCCGGCGCCGTGCGCGAGGCTTGGGACGAGTCTCATGCGCTCG
The DNA here is from genome assembly GCA_028823235.1 of Longimicrobiales bacterium. Lineage (NCBI taxonomy): Bacteria > Pseudomonadati > Gemmatimonadota > Longimicrobiia > Longimicrobiales > Longimicrobiales bacterium. The sequence continues at coordinate 2,084 of JAPKBW010000034.1, forward strand.
AAGACCTCATAGAGCGAGCGCGACGTGCACGAGATCAGGTCGAAGAGGCACTTGAGGAAGGGATTACGGAGCTTTCGCTGCCTCATCTCCCCACGATCCCGGAATTGAGAGAGAAGGCGGAGGAGATGTTCCACGAATCGTCCTCGCTTGATGCAATCGTGAATCGAGCTCACGAAATTCTCTCAGAGGCCGTTACAGCCAACCTGTACTCAGCCGCTGTCGCAACTCGATAACTTGTTCGCTTGCCTCGGTCAGGGGCGCAGAGCATTCTTTGACACTTCTGATTCCGGCGTAGATCCTCTTGATCACGCCAGCTCGACTAATCCCAAAGGACACACGAATGGAGTCCATTCTTAACAGTTTCCTACAGCCGATCGTCGACTTCGCGAACACGTATATCATCGAGTTCGGGTTCCCCATTGGGGAAGAGCGCATCGCCGTCATGGTGCTGCTTCTTCTCGGGGTTGGCCTTTTTCTGACGATTCGAACGGGCTTCATCCAGGTCAGGAAGCTTGGACACGGAATCGCTGTGACCTCGGGGAAGTATGATGATCCTGACGATCCGGGTGACGTGTCGCACTTCCAGGCGCTGACGACTGCGCTCTCGGCTACGGTAGGCATCGGGAACATCGCTGGCGTGGCAATGGCGATTCACTGGGGTGGCCCCGGCGCGCTCTTCTGGATGTGGGTTACCGCCTTCTTAGGGATGGCGACGAAGTTCTCCGAAGTGACGCTCGCTCAGAAGTACCGGACCACGGATGAGACTGGCGCGGTCGCGGGTGGGCCGATGTACTATATCGAGCGAGGGCTCGGCCCCAAGTGGAAGCCGATGGCCGTGTTCTTTGCCGTCATGCTCGCCTTCACGGCCTTCTTCACCGGAAACGCGGTCCAGGCCAACACGGTCGCCGACCAGATGAATTCGGCGTTCGGTATCAACATGATGCTGATGGGCGCGATCACATCCGTCATCGTCGGAGCCGTGATTCTCGGGGGTATCGGACGGATCGGGAAGGTCACTGCATTCCTCGCTCCGTTCATGGCCGCCATCTACGTAGTGGGTGCGCTTCTTATCATCGCACTTAACCTCGGCTCACTGCCGAGCGCCTTTGGCGCGATCATTACCGGGGCGTTCAATCCGCAGGCGGGCGTCGCGGGAATCGGAGCGGGAGTCTTTGTCGTCACAATGATGTGGGGTGTTCGCAGGGGCTTGTTCTCTAATGAAGCAGGGCAGGGATCCGCACCTATCGCGCACGCTGCAGCGAAGACAGATGAGCCAGTTTCAGAGGGTGTCGTTGCGCTCCTCGAGCCGTTTATCGACACCATCGTAATCTGCTCGCTGACGGGATTGGTCATCATCATGATGGGAGCGCATGAGCAGCGCTTCCCGACCGAGATCACGCTGGGTGGAGGCGACATAGCCTATACGTCCCAGGTTGAAACGAACCGGTATGAGGGTGTTGATGCGCCCGCTGAGATCCAGATCGCCAACGGTTCGCACTCGGCCACTGGTGTCGGAGCGGTGTTGTTGTCGTGGCACGAGGCGTCGGTCGATCCCCTCTACACGGATGCGGCACAGACACAGCGCTTCTCGGGCACCGTCCATCCGGACCGTGGAGAGGCGGTAGGGTCGAATGGCACGACCTATACCTCTCTGTATGGAGATGCAGTCGAAAATGGCGCGCCGATCACGGCCGCCGCGTTCCGTCAGGGACTCGCCCCGCTCGGCGACTGGGGCCACATGATTGTAGTGCTCGGCGTGCTGCTGTTCGGTATCTCAACTGCGATATCGTGGAGCTATTACGGCGATCGTTGTGCGCACTACCTCTTTGGCCAGAAGGCGATCTTGCCCTACAAGGCGCTGTTCGTGGCGGCTCACTTTATGGGAGCCTCAGTGCCGCTGGCGGTCGTATGGGCCCTTGGCGACGTGGCGCTCGCGATTGTGATCTGGCCGAATCTGATCGCCCTGATTTTCCTGGCTCCCGTCGTGGTTGCCGAGACAAAGAGTTACTTCGAACGGAAGCCATACGAGGCGGTGGCGGCGAAGCGAGCCGGGATGACTGGCGACTGAGCACGGCCTGACATAACCGGAAATCAGGTGATCATCACCGGGGCTGCCTCATAGAGGTAGCCCCGGTTTTCTTTTCCCGGCGTCACGAGAACTGGGGTAGTCCGCAGCCTCTCACCGCGCGCATGAACGCCGAGGCACGCTCCGTGTCGACTCCGTGCCCAGCCATCCCGTCGCACATGATTGAACTTCCGACGATGACACCTGTGGCGACCTCGAGCGTGCGACCTACGTTGTCCGCGGTGACCCCAGAGCCCGCGAAGAGAGGGGCCGCGGGCACGGTCTGGTGGACCTCGTTGAGATGGGTGTGATCGGTTGTTTGGCCGGTGCCTCGACCCGATACGATCAGTCCGTCCGCCAGGCCCCGTTCCCAGGCATCCGACGACGCCTCCGCCAGGCTCGCACCCACCGGAGGTGTCGCGTGTTTCACCTGGACGTCGGCGAGGATCGCTACGTCTGCATCGAGCGCAGCCCGAATTCGAAGTGTTTCGCCCGCAGCCTCCTCGACTAGGCCCTGGTCGGTCCACATCGATCCGGTATGCACATTCACCCGGATGAAGGCTGCGCCGGTTGCGACTGCGATTCCGAGTGCCGCACGAGCGTCGTTCCGCAGAGCGTTCACACCTACCGGGATTTTGACTGCCGCTCCTAAGGCGGACACGGCTGCGCACAGGCTTGCGATCGTTTCGGCGGGCAGGGGCCCGCGCAGGAACGGGCTGTCGGAGTAGTTTTCCACGACCAGAGCATCAAAGCCTGCTAAGCTCAGTTTCTGCGCATCGTTGCACGCTCGATCCAGAACGGAAGCCATCGATCCACCCCATCCGGGCGCACCGAGGAGAGGACCGAGGTGGACCATCCCAATGACCACTCTAGCGTCCGACCAAAGGTCGCTCACGCCTTGCAATCTCATCATCCTCCATCCTTGTCGTTGTCGTCCTGTCCGTCGACACGGTTCTTTCGGCACGGAGCCGCGTCCACCATCCGACCCGGGATGACCGCCCCGTAGCCGAATCGATCCGCAAGCTGGTCCACAGCTAGTGATACACTGCGGTCACGATCGGATTCCCCAGTGACGACTTTGTCGAAGAGCGCGAGTTGGTGACTCTCTGCGGCAGCGACGAGCCCGCTCAGGCCGACGCCCAGCAACCGTGCAGCGGCCCGCCGTTGGGCACGGAGTTCGCGCAGGAGACCCCGCGAGACGTCATGGATCGCGGCGTTCGATTCAATAGGCTCACTCACCGTGAGACTGTGTTGTCGTGTCTTGAAGTCGTGGTCACGCAATTTGACCGTGATCGTTCGAGTCCGGAGTCCCTTCTGGCGAAGAGTCGCGCCGACCGAAGTGGTAAGCTCGATGAGCCGCCGCTCGAGGTCGTCGTCTTTGACCAGATCTTCGAAGAATGTGCGTTCTGACGAAATCGACTTTCGCCGCTCCGCCGGGTCGACGGCACTGTTGTCGACGCCCCGCACTCGATGGTATAACCAGTTGCCTCGTCGCTCGCCAAACATCCGCTGGAGCCAGTCGAGCTGGACCTCCACGGCGTCCACCACCCGGATGAGTCCTTTCTCTTGCAGAGTCTTCACGAACGTGGGGCCAATGCCCGGAAGGTCTGCGAGATTGAGCGTGTTGAGGAAGGCCTGCTCCCAGCCTGGGGCGACGATATGCACGCCGGCTGGTTTCGCCGGCGTCGCGGCAAGCTTTGCTATGATCCGCCGTGTCCCGCCGCCGACGGATACCGAGATCCCAGTTCGTTCGAGAACCGAGTCGCGGATCCTCCATGCCGTGTCTTCTAGCGTCTCGGCACCAAAGAGTCGTTCCGTGCCGGTCAGGTCCAGATAGAACTCATCGACAGATGCCGCCTGAACAACTGGTGCCACCTTATGGAGCGCATCGCGTACCTCACGACTACGGCGGGTTATGGAACCTCGGGGCACACCCACGACGGTAGCATTCGGACAGAGCCGCAACGCGTGCGAGGTAGGCATCGCGGACCGGACTCCGAACGCGCGTGCCTCATAGGAAGCCGACGTGACGACTCCTCGTCCCGTGGCAGATCCACCGACGATGAGCAGGGACGCCTTTCCGGCCCCATCGGGGTCCTCGAGGCGTGCGACCTGCACGAAGAACGCGTCACAATCGACGAGCAGAATTCTTCGTTCTCGGGGTTGATCGACCACCGGTGAGCCGGTCCGTTCGAGGTTTGCTGACCGGAACCGAGTCGGGTATTATCCCTCCACACGGCCCTGCCGTCTCCAAGCTAGCGAAGAAGAAGTCGCCTTGGGACGGCTTCTATGGCCACCCCACCCAAGCAAGCTAGTCAGCCTAGGAGTCCGGCAACGATGGCCTATCCCTTTGATCTTCCTGATCTCGGCTACGCGCACGATGCGCTCGAGCCCCACATCGATGCGCGCACGATGGAGATCCACCACGGCAAGCACCACGCCGGATACACCAGCAAACTGAACGGAGCACTCGAGGGGCACGTCGATTTTCACGGCAAATCTGCCATCGAACTTGTCTCTGACCTTGCTTCGCTTCCTGACTCGATCCGCGGTGGTGTTCGCAACAATGGCGGCGGCTACATCAATCACGCACTCTTTTGGGATGTCATGACGCCCGGTGGCGCTAGTGCGCCGAGTGGTTCCCTGGGTGCCGCCATCGATGCAACGTTCGAGTCGCTCGATGCCTTCAAGGCGCAGTTTCAGGCGGCTGCCGGGGGGCAGTTTGGCTCGGGCTGGGGATGGCTGGTGGTTGATGGTTCCGGAGACCTCGCCGTGACCGCGACGGCCAACCAGGACAATCCTTACATGACTCGGATGACTCCAATTTTGGGAGTCGATGTCTGGGAACATGCGTACTATCTGAGCTACCAGAACCGCCGCCCCGACTATCTCGCGGCCTTCTGGAACGTCGTGAACTGGGACAAAGTCGCCGAGCGCTATGCGGCTGCGACCGCGGAGTGATCTGACAAAGGAAAGGTCCCATCGAATCCGTCGTTCGTGACGGCTCGACGACAAAAGGGTCGGGGTCCCTTAGGTGGCCTCGGCCCTTTCTCGTAGTGGGGACGGGATTCTGGCTTATCAATACGGGCTAGGAAAGCCAGGTACTTTGCGCAGGAAGAGACACAATTCTTGCGCGACAAAAAACATATGTTTACCTATCTATATCCCTCGTTGGAGGGGTGCCACGCCTCAGCCCTACGCATTCGATGTTCCTCCCAAATTCCTCCCGTGCTCGCTTTCTGTTCGCGTTTTTCGCGTGTGGCCTCGTTGCGTCGGCAGAGGGAGCGGACGCTCAGAGTCTGAGGGGTTCCACGTCGTCCATGGACCGGCAGGTTCAGATGGCGAGCGTGCACGACTACACCTATATCGAAACGCCCGACCGCGTCCGTTTCTTTGCCGACCGGGGCTGGATCGTTCCGATCAAGGCTGGTCGAAATCATTCGCTCCACGCCGTCTCGTTCCCGTATGCCCGACCTGAGGTTCAGGTCTTCATCGAGCGATTGAGTCGCCAGTATCGCAATGCATGTGATGAGCAACTGGTCGTCACGAGTCTGACGCGTCCGCAAAATCGGCAGCCGCGAAACGCGTCTGATCGGACCGTTCACCCAACTGGTATGGCTCTCGATCTTCGCTCTAGCTGGGATCGTAATTGTCGGGACTGGCTGGAGGGTGTTTTGCTCAGCCTTGAGCGCGGTGGCATTCTCGAGGCCACCCTTGAGCGGAACCCGCGCCATTACCACGTGGCCCTGTTTCCGCAACCGTATGCCTCCTACGTGGCGAGCTTGGAAGCTCGAGGGCTCAGCGCGCCAGAGAATACCGAGTATCTAGTCCGCAGTGGCGATTCTTTGTGGAAGATTGCGCGCCAGCACGGGGTGTCCGTGGACGAAATCCGTGACGTAAATGGATTTCGAAATGATCGGATTTTCCCTGGCCAGCTGATTGAAGTCCCACCCGAGAACTGATGCCCACTCGGGGAGTTACTGCCAGGTTGGAAGAGGTGGCCGCTTCGGATTTCCTCGATCCGAGCCAGATTACCGCGAAAGAGCGCTATGAACTCATGACCTCGATCGTCGCTCCCCGGCCGATCGGCTGGCTCTCGACTTGGGGTGAGTCCGGGATCCCGAACCTCGCGCCCTTCAGCTATTTCGGGGCGCTGTCCGTGTCACCCATGCTGGTCGGGGTGTCGATCGGGGAACGGCGGGATGGCCTGAAGGACACACTGTTGAACATTCGCCATCGGGGCGCCTTTTGCGCCAACTTGGTCTCTGCGTCGCTCCTCGTGCCCATGAATGAGTCGTCCCTGACGGCCGAGCCGGACGTGGACGAATTTGTTGTGTCTGGACTTCACTCCGCGTCGTCGAACCTCGTGGACGCCCCCTTCGTCTCGGAATGTCCCGCTGTCTTCGAGTGCGTCGTTCAGCAGGAAGTGGACCTCCAGGGTGCGCCGAATGCATTGATCATCGGCGAGGTGGTGGGCGTTCGACTTTCCCCAGACCTCGATTTCGAAGATGGGAGCCGGCGAGTTCGCCCCGAAACGCTGCGCCCCGTCGGCCGACTCGGTGGGTCCGCCTATAGTGTGGTTGATGTTGTGCAGCGCCTGAAGAGGCCCGATCACCGCTGAGACTTCTCGGGCGGTTCCTTGGGTGGCGAAAATATCAGCGTGGAAGCTCCCCCCCCGCCCTGTGCCAGAGCAACTCAATGCCGTCGTCATAGGGAAGAAGCATCATGCCTCGGTCCGGACCTGCGTCCAGATAGATCCACGGTGTGCGGGTCGTCGACATCAGGAGTGATAGGTTCTCAGTTGGCCCGAGATCGCGAGCGAACACGATGTCACGCTCGGGTAGAGGAGGTGCCTGCCAGGAGAGCAACTCCAACTCGAACACGCCGAACCGGTCTGAGGCCGCTTCTCGCGTACAAGAAGGATTCGGTATCCGACTCGGGTCAATGCGCACCACATTCCGCGGTGACAGCGCGCGGGGCTCCAGCTCAGAAGCGAATCCCGGGAGGGGGTCCAAGCTGAGTGCAGGGGCTGGTGTGTCCATCGGACCGGACCGCCATTGAGCGTACTGATGCACTGTGCAGGCATCGTTGCGACGTAGCGCAGTCTCGATTGAGTCGCGTCGCATTCCGGTGGCGACCAGCCGATTCACCGTCCTCGACGACCAGCTGCCGTGAACCAAAACGAGAGCCCGACCGCCGTCTACCTCCGGAGGCGGTTCGGTGCCATGCGCTCGCGCTCTGGCGAGGACAAAGGGAGCGAATGAGAGGCCGCCGATCAGTGTCATGACGATTGTCCATCGGATCAGGCGGGTGAAGGTCCTCGGGTCCGTGCGATTGAATGCAGTGACACAGGCCAAGGCCAGCAACGCCATCCATGCGGGCACGCTCTCGAAGAGCATTCGGGGGCCGAATTTTGATCCGTGATGCCAGTACAGCGAATTCGCTATCACGGCTGTCGCCGCCCACCCGATGACCGCAGGAACTCCCTTGGGCGCGACCTTCGTCCAGAGGAGAACCGCGACGAGGACCGTGAGTGGGAGCGGCGACCCGAGCAGGCGTACACCGAGTTGACTCAGATCGGCTCCGGTATAGCCGACTGCTTCTAGCAGGCCGTAGGCGTTACCCCAGGGGTCCCGGTGTAGCCCGAGCCCATGGGATGGACCGAAGGCCACTGTGTATCCAAGGCGAAGTGGGTGCCCAAACAGCCCCAGGTTCCACCAGAAGAACAGAGCTGCGAACGGAGCACCGCCGGAAACCAGTGCGGCGAACCGGCGAAAACTCTCACCGGTCGTCCAGGCTCTCGCCCGCGGCCACCACACGATGCTGACGATGGTCGCCGAGCAGGCGAGTCCGATCCAGGGACGGGCGCACACAGCGACTCCGACGGAGGCGCCCGTGAGCACGGTCCACCGGAGCGCTCCGTTCTGTGCCGCTATCGCGCTGAACAGTACCAGAGCTAGGCCTGCCGCTGCTGTGGTGTGACTTAGGTGCGTTGAGCCGAGGAGGAGCCAGAATGGTGACAGGAGGAGCAGGATTCCCGTGAGACGACCGGTAGCCGCTCCGCAGAGACGCTCAACACCTGCGGCACCGGCGACGGTGGCAACCGTGGTTGCGACAGGGCCGACAAGCCAGGGCACGCCCAGCAGAACACCGAGGGCGAGCAGGAGCGTATGAAGCGGTGGATAGATTGAGGCCCATCCCTCTGTTGTCACGACTCCGTTTTGGACCGTCCAGAAGGCCGGATTTCCTGCCAGCGGGATCGTCGCATGGCCCGCGGCCACGCCCTGGGCGTGAAGCATTTGAGCCATCCCGTCCACCGACGTAGGGGTCGCACTGTGCAAAAAGACGGCAGATGCTGAAGTGGCGGCGAGGGTCGCCAAGCCCAGCAGCAGCGCGAAGCGTCCCGCGGAGGGGGTGAGCAGTGCTGCGGCTGCCGTTTTGAGCACTGCTGCGGCCAGCGTTTGAAGCCAGTTCGGGATTCCGCCGGGCCACATCCTGACGATCAGCCATGACAGCGCGCCGACGATGATCGACCCTGCCAGTCCTAAGGTCCAACTCGCCTCCGCCGCACCTCGAGTCGCAGCCCCCGCCGGGCCGGTGGTTCGCGGGTCCAGTAGGCGATGGAGGGGGACGAAGGCTGTCGCGAGGAGCGCGAGGCTAAGAAGGCGGCGGAGAACGAGCATTCCTTAATCTGAATCCATATGCCGGTCCGAGCCAGCGACAACGCCGACACTCCTGGTCAGCCTTCAGAATCGCAATTTGCTGCTGCGATCCCCTGCAGTTTGCGAGCGGGTGTGGCTATTGTTGAGGAGATTGAGGCTTGCCCTGTCGGGGCCCTCGGACGGTCCCTTCCTATCGATCAACTGTGGTGCACTTCCAGAGAGTCTTCGGGAGAGAGAACTCTTCGGTCATGTGAAGGGGTCACTTGCTGGCGCGGTAAAAGACAAGGACGGGTTGCTTGTAGGGGCTGTGTCGGGACGTTCTTTCTCGATGAGATCGGAGGGATGAGTCCGACAACACAGGTCAACTGCTTCGCGCGATCCAGGAGCGGGAGGTTCTTCCCGTCGGTTCGACCAAAGTGGTAGCGTTCGACACACGGATCGCCGCGGCGACCAATAAAAATCTGGAAGAAGAGGTCACCCGAGGTGACTTCAGGAGCGACCGGTAATACCGAATGAATGCCATTCAGCTGCACCTGCCGCCGCTCCGCGATCGTCGAGAAGACACCCTTGTGCTCACGAGCTATTTCCTGGACCGCGCCCGCGACAGATCCGGCAACGAATACTCACTCGCAGAAGAGGCCACGGGTGTACTTTCCAAATACGACTGGCCCGGCAACGTTCGGGAGCTTGAAAGCGCGCTTGAGCGGGCGGTCGTTGTGCCCAGAAGCTCCGTAATCGCTCCTCACGCAATGCCTGAGCGCGTCCATGAAGTGCCTCGCTCTCGACTGGTTTCAGTCACGATGCCGCCAAATTCGACCATGGGCGTCGTGGAAAGGGCATACATTCTTTGGATTCTGGAGTCCGAGGGTGGGAACAAGACTCGTGTGGCAAAAGCGCTTGGAATCGATCCTTCTACGCTCTATCGAAAGCTCAACTGCTATGGAATCGACGCATGATCATGTCAGGTTTCCCTCGGTCTGATTCGTCTGCGCAGGACGATCTCGCGTGGGATCGCGTCCGCCTGTCCATCGTGATTCCCGTGTACAACGAAGTGAGCACTGTGGAGCGCTTGCTGCGCCGTGTACGTGAGGTGCCACTATGGCTTGAGGTGATCGTGGTCGACGACGGGTCTGGCGATGGCACGAAGGACATCCTTCTACAATTCGAAGGCACCCTCATCGATACGCTGGTCATGCACGAGAAGAACGAGGGAAAGGGGGCTGCGCTCCGCACGGGCTTTGCGCACGCCACAGGGGACGTAGTCGTGGTACAGGATGCAGACATGGAGTACGACCCACGGGAGCTCCCGATGCTGCTTCAGCCTATTCTGGAGGGGAAAGCGGACGCTGTGTACGGGTCGAGATTCCTCGGAGGACCACATCGTGTGCTGCTCTTCTGGCATTCGATCGGGAATCGCGTTCTCACGATCCTCTCCAACATGGCGACTGATCTGAATCTGACGGACATGGAGACATGCTACAAAATGATTCGTCGAGAGCTGCTCCATACGCTTCCGCTCAGCGCGAACCGCTTCGGCATCGAACCAGAGCTTACGGCTCGGCTCGCTCAGGCCGGCGCCCGGATCTATGAGCTCCCGATCAGTTACGACGGTCGCTCTTATGACGAAGGGAAGAAGGTTGGCTGGCAGGATGGTGTTTCCGCTCTCTGGTGCATTTTCAAATACAACGTGATTGGCCCACGGGCTAAGCGCTGGGCTGCACCTGAGGTACCGCTCTGGAATACCCCCGAGCGCCTATCATCGGTAAGCGACGGAGGCTGAAGTGTGGATCGCGCTGATCTTGCCTTCTTAGTGTCTCCATCCAGTCTCTGACTTGTTATAGTGAAACAGAGCGTCACTGTTTTTCATTCTTATCTGGAGTTACTCCGATGCAGAGAAAAGGGGGGTTTACCCTCATTGAGCTGCTCATTGTGGTCGTGATCATTCTGATTGTGGCGGCTATCACCATTCCGAAGCTCAGCGCGATCCGGGAGAAGGCTTACTTCGCGGCCATGAAGTCCGATCTCAAGAACCTGGCCAGCCAGCAGGAGATCTACTATTCGGACTCATACTCGTACACGACTAGCACAGCTAGCCTCGCCTTCACGAACTCTGATGGCGTTACCGTGACGATTGCCGCTACCTCGTCAGGTTGGGCCGCTACGGCGCGGCATGCTAAGCTTCTTCCCACCGAGGGTTGCTCCATCTACTACGGTTCGGCCGCAGCGTTTACGACTCCCGCCACTCCCATCGCACCCGGTGAAATAGCGTGCACCTTGCCTCCGGGTTAATGGGCCTCTTCGGACGAAAGCGGAACGTGATCGGGCTGGACGTCGGCTCAGGTTTCGTGAAAATCGTAGTGGTCGACCATTCGGGCGATCAGCCTGAAGTGGTCCGGGTCGCTGTGCGCCCTCTGCCTCTGGACGCCATCGTTGAAGGCGAGATCATGGATTATGGTCTCGTCTCTGATGCCGTCATGGGGCTCTTCCAGAGCCTCGGCATGAGGGGCGCTGAGGTCGTCACAGCGGTGGGCGGTCCCGGCGTGATTATCAAGAAGATCGAAATGGATCGGACGAAGGACTCCGATGCTCGCGAGGCGATCAAGTGGGAAGCTGAGTTGCATGTTCCGTTCGACACCAAGAGCGTCGAGCTCGACTTCCAGATTCTGGATCCGAATGGGGACGGCCTCCAGATGGAGGTGCTCTTGGTCGCAGCGAAAAGAGAACTCCTCGACAACAAGATCGGACTGCTGCAGGACGCCGGTGTCGAGCCGATCGTGATCGACGTAGATGCGTTCGCGCTCCACAACGCGTTCGAATACAACTATCCGGACGCTCAGGATGGGATCGTCGGCCTGGTCAATGTGGGCCATGAGACGACTAACGTGAGCATCCTCGAGAACGGTGTCCTGATTCTGACGCGCGATATCCCCTTTGGTTCACGCAAGATTCGCGAAGACCTTCAGCGGGGTCGGGGCCTCACAGCCGAACAGGCCGAAAGCGTTGTGCAGGGGAGGGAGGCAGCCATCGACCTGGAGTCTTTCGTACAGATCTCCGCGGACGAGGTGGCGGTTGGGATTGAACACGCGAGCGCGTTCCTCGGAGACGGAAACACCGTCGGGCGGATCTTCCTCAGTGGAGGTGGCGCGCGCATTCCGGGTCTGAGCCAGACCTTGGCGACGCGAATGGGCGTCGATACCGAAATTGTAAACCCTTTCGAGCGTATCCCGGTCCGGTCGGACGCTGCCGTTGGGTTGTCGCTGGATGAATCTGCACCAATGCTGCTGTTGCCACTCGGGCTCGCTCTCAGGGCCTAGGACGAGGACAACGATACTGTGATCGAAGTTAATCTTCTCCCTGGCGGAAAAAATAAGCGTGGCGGAGGCTTTTCCCTTGGTGCGCTGGCTCAATCTGTCAGAGGACTTGTGGGTGGTGGGGCTGGAGGCGGCCTGTCGGTGGACTCGTACGTCGCTTTCTTTGTCTGCGCGGCCGTCATCTCCTTCGGCTATATGGGCATGACGTTCCTCGGCGTACAAAGTGATGCCGAAGACTTGAATGTCAGCCTTGAGGCTGCCGTTCAGGACTCGATTCGCAACGCCGCGATCATCCAGCGCACCAACGAACTGCAGGCGCGCGGAGATTCCATCCAGCAGCGGGTCTCGATCATCCAGGAAATCGACGCAGGTCGATACACATGGCCACACCTCCTCGACGAGATCGCTGCTGCGGTCCCGGACTTCACCTGGCTGAGTGGGATCCTGTACCTGAGCGACGGACCCTTGCAGGTCCGGGTGACTGGGCGGGCTGGCTCCATCTTCGCCATCACTCAGTTCATGCGCCGTCTTGAGGCATCCCGCTTCCTTCGGGCCGTTCAGACGGAAACAATTCAGGAGGTCCTGTCGGAGGCCAGCTCTGGCGATCTCGTATTCATGTTCGAACTGACTCTGACCTACGTAGGACCACCATTGGATGAGTTGCAGACCATCCCGCTTTTTGGAGATGCCGCCAGTCAAGCGCAGATCGCCGATCAGGGAAACTGAACAATGGCCTGGTATAACCCCTCCGACCCGTCCCAGCGGAACTCGATGCTCGGCGGACTTGGCCTGCTCGTTGTCATCGTACCGTTCAATATGTATCTGATGGCCCCGAAGAAAGAGGCGAACGTGCT
>JAPKBW010000035.1 GCA_028823235.1 Longimicrobiales bacterium
TGGCCACCCACTGAGTGAGTGACCATTCCCGTAACTCCTTTTACTGCAACATAGTGGGCGCTGAGGGACTCGAACCCCCGACCCCCTGCGTGTAAAGCAGGTGCTCTAACCAAGCTGAGCTAAGCGCCCTAAGCCATGAAAAGTAATTCGATCGCACTATCGCAGGAATCGGTTCGTGGTAAGAGATCTGTTCCCTCGACCAGGACCTCGACCATCCACTGCTTCATGACCGCATGATGAAGCGATCTGCCAAGCCATATCAACGATTTCATTCCCCCCCCTCCGACGCACTCCTTCAAGTTCGTATCATTATCTTCCTATGCCGCACCAGGCAGTCTGCAACGCCTCCGGTGGGTCACCTTCGATGGACCGTGAAGTACCCTTCCCATACATGGAGCATATGTGACCGACGTCACAATCGTTGGCGGCGGCATCGTGGGGCTTGCGACAGCGCACGCCCTCCTCGAAGCGGGCATCGATTCTGTTCGCGTCCTGGAGAAGGAGCCGGCTCTGGCGCAGCACCAGAGCAGCCACAACAGCGGTGTGCTCCACGCCGGTCTTCAGTATCAACCCGGGTCTGCAAAGGCCCGCCTGGCCCGAACGGGTATCAGAAGGATGACCGAGTTCTGCCAGCACCATGACATTGCCCACGAAATCTGCGGCAAGCTGGTCGTCGCAGCGACCACGGATGAACGCCCGCGCCTCCAAGCTATGCTCGCCAAGGGGGAGGCGAACGGGCTGATCGGCCTGCGTCTGCTCGGACCTGATGAGGCACGAGAAGTCGAGCCGCACGTTCACAGTGTCGGGGCGATCCTCGTCCCGGAGGAAGGCATCGCAGACTATGCCGCAGTCTGTCGTATCCTCGCGTCTGAGATCGAGCGCCGTGGAGCGGTCCTGACCCTTAACGCCGAGGTCACCGGGCTCACTCGGGCGGCGTCCGGTTGGACAATCGAAACTGCTGCAGGCGATTTCTCCACACGCGTGCTGGTGAACTGCGCAGGCCTCTATTCCGATCGGATCGCGACGATGGCGGGTGACGACCCGGGCTGCATGGTCATGCCCTTCCGGGGTGAGTATCACCGCCTCAAGCCCGAGCGCGAACATCTCGTCCGGCACCTGATCTATCCTCTCCCGGAACCAGGCTTCCCGTTCCTCGGGGTGCACTTCACACGACGCGTCGGTGGCGGTATCGATGCCGGGCCGAACGCAGTTCTGGCCTTCGCCAGAGAGGGCTACACACTAGGTACGGTCAACCGAGGCGAGTTAGCTGAAGCTCTTCTGTACCCTGGCCTGTGGCGGTTCATGAAGGCGCATCCAGAGATGGTGACGCGGGAGTTGCGGCAATCCTTCGACCGAGTGCGCTTTGTAGAAGCGCTGCAGAGGCTCATTCCCGAGGTCACCGGTGACGATTTGGTGTCAAGCAGTTCCGGTGTGCGAGCTCAAGCCATGAATTCGGCGGGCGAACTCATCCACGACTTCGTCTGGGCTGAGTCGCCGGGCGCCGTCCACGTGGTCAACGCTCCGAGCCCAGCGGCCACGGCGTCTCTCGTCATCGGCGAAGAAATCTCTGCGCGTATAAGTCGACAGCTCGCCGGATAGCACACCACCGGCCATCGGTCATATGCCTAGACCGACACAGGAGCTACGGCTTTTTCGCGACCAGTTCGATCTCGACCTGTGCGTTCATCGGCAGTCCAGCCACTGCGACGGTGGTACGAGCCGGGGGTGGCGCCGAGAAGCGCGTAACGTAGGCCTCGTTCATCTCTGCGAAGTCGTTCATGTCGGTCAGGTACACATTGACCTTCACGACATGATCCGAGGTGAGTCCGCCATCTGCGAGCACCGCGAAAAGATTGTCGAAGCACTGATTCGTCTGATCGCCCACGCCGCCGACTTTGAGGTCGCCCGTCTCCGGATCGATCGGTGTCTGACCGGAGCAGAAGACATGCGTGCCGTCGTCGATCGCGTGCGAATAGGGCCCAATGGCCGACGCCGTGGCGCTGCTGAGCGGTGTCCGCGCCATCAGCGGATGATCGCCATGGGCAGCAAGACCAAATACCCAAGCACCAGAAGCAGCGGCGCTGTGGTGATCGAGCCCTGACCCAAGAGCCAGTAACCGGCCGTGAGCGCCACCAGCCCGGCTGCGCCGAGCATGGCGTTCACCCGAGTGAACGTGAGCGCCGAGGGTACTTTTTTCTTCATCGTCTGTCTGGACATGGCCGAATCCTAGAAACTGTACCGATCTGGGTCAATCCGTGAGATGGGCCTGCAACTCTTTCTTTGTGATGCCTAAAAGCACAGCGGCCGCTGCCTCGTCTCCCTCGACACTCTTGAGCACGGACCGAATGTGCCAAAGAATCGCCGCAGAAAGGGTCTGGTCATCTGGCCCGTCACGCCCGGCCGAGGAATCCTCGATAATCAGGTGATCGGCGCCGATCACCGTACCGCGCGCTACGATCGCACCCCGGAGCAACGCATTCTCCAGTTCACGAACATTCCCGGGCCACGAGTACGCCGACAGGCGGGCGACAGCCTCGTCGGAGATCCGACGAATATCTCTCCCGGTCTCTTCGCGAATCCGACCTAGCAGCGCGGTAGCTACCAACTCGATGTCTCCCGGGCGCTCCCTCAGCGGCGGCACCTCGATCTGGACGACCTTCAACCTGAAGTACAGATCCTCTCGAAACCGCCCTTCTTCAATCAGTCGCTCAATCGGCTGGTGGGTCGCCGCAATGACACGAGCCTCGGTGGCCTTGGCCTGCTCGCCACCCACCGGATAGAAGCGGCGCTCCTGAAGCACCCGAAGAAGCTTGGTCTGAAAGTCCGGGCTCGTATCGCCGATCTCGTCGAGAAAAATCGTACCCTTCCCGGCAAGCTCGAAATACCCCTTCCGTGAGCCAATCGCCCCGGTGAAGGCACCCTTCACGTGACCAAACAGCTCGGACTCTAGCAAGCTGTCCGTCAGCGCAGTGCAATTCACTGCAATGAACGGCTCGGTCGAATGCCCCGAATTCTCGTGGATGCCACGTGCGATAACCTCTTTACCGGTCCCGGTCTCTCCGCGGATGAGCACGGTCGCCCGGTTCGCCGCAAGGACACCGATCGTCTTGTAGATGTCGATCATCCTTGGGTCGCGTCCGACGAGCCGGCCTTTGGGGAGTGCTGCCACGGCCTCCGGGATCTCTGTCGTTGCCACCAGTTCCCGCTCCCGAAAACACCGGTCAGCGAGCGCCTCTAGGGCCTTCGGATCGACTGGCTTCACCAGGAAATCGAACGCGCCTAATTTCATAGCGGATACAGCAGTCTCCATGTCGTCGTGCGCCGTCATCACAACGACCTCGACACCCTCCATGGCCGAACGAATCTTTTCCAGCAGTTCGAGCCCCGTCATGCCTGACATGCGCACATCGGTCACGATCATGCCCGGATCGAAGGCCTTCACCCGCGAGAGCGCCTTTTCCGCACTCTCGGCCGTTTCAACCTCATAGCCGGCGTGGGTCAAACGCAATTCGAGGACCTCGAGGCCATCGGTGTCGTCGTCGACTACGAGAATGCGCGGGTTCGATGCTTTAGTCATAGGTCCTCTCCTACCCCGGGGGGTTGGCTCGCGGGTCCATCGGCCCTGAGCTCTGGTTCCCCTTCCCAATACGCAGGCTCATCGGGGACTTCGCCAGCCCGGAGGCGTGCAAATTTCTGGCGATTGTATCTCTGACGCCCACGAAACATAAAGAGCAAGACCAATGCCAGTGCCAGCCAGAAGGCCGAGGAGTGACTCAGAACGAAGAGCCAGCCGTAGCGGTCCTTTACGTGCCTCTTCCAGTCCTCTTCAAATTGACCAGGAGTCAGGCCGAAGGTCTCGCGGAACGCCGAATCGAACGAGCGCTGCTCCTTCCACCGGTCCAAAAAGATGCGTAACCCGGGTTCCCCACCAGCCTCAAGCAGATACGTGACGGCGCTCGCTGCGAGAAGGTACGCAGTGCGTGCTTCCTCTCGTCCGGCTGGCCAGCGCAGTTCAAGCGAATCCATGGCGGGGGCTCGACCGGCGGCGATGAGTACCCGCAGCCGCCATGCACCGCCCGTTTCGAATCCGCCGGACGCCCATTGGGCATAGCCCTCGTTGAACCATCGCGGAGCTCTGAGATCGCCGAGATGAGCTTGGAGACCAAGGTGGGCCCATTCGTGCCTGAGCGTCCGAAGCCCCTCCCCATCCACTACACGCATTCCCTCCCCCGTGGGTACTACGAGGATGTTCTCAAGCGGCAGCGCGACGCCGGCCCTCCACTCCGGAGCGACGCCTCCGGTCACCTCATCAAAAGCCTTGGGCGAATGGGCCAACACGGCGTGCACCCCAAAAGGGAACGAGGCCGGGAGACCCGGGAGTGGTGCCTGATCGTCGAGCAACTGTCGCACCCTCTCGGCTACCAAGGCATCGCTCGATGCGAAATACACCCGCGCGCGTAGACCGTTGACCGAGGCGTACGCTTCGCCGTCGAGGACGCCGGGGATCCTAGCAATCGTGTCCGACGGGGCAGTCGAGTCCGCAGCACCCCCGATCTGTAGTGCCTGCCAGGCGAAATCCAGGCGCGCACCGCTGACCTCTGTTGCCTGAACCAGCAGGAAGCCGGTGAGGCACACGATGAGTTGGATGACTGAGCGCAAAGTGACCTGCCCTACTCCCCGGCGAGCATATCCCGATTCGCCTTGACCGCTGCATTGCAGGGATTCATATCCTGCGCTCGGCGCCAGAGCAACAAGGCGACATCGCGCTCATTACTCTGGGAAGGCATCGTGCCCAGACGCAGGCACACATCATCCCCCAGCTTTATGGCCTTCTCGTACTGAGCCTAAGCGCCTTCGGTATCATCGAGGGAGGAGGCCTGGTCGGCGAGATTCTTGTGAGCCTGCGGCAGCGCCGAGCTTCCCTGCTTAGCACGCTTATACAGGGCCGACGACGAGCGAATCGAACGTCAGTTTCGGATCGCATTTAGACATCTGAAACAGTGTGCATACGACATGAGGAATCCGATAATCCCGGACCTTTCGGCGCCGTTAAGAATCCGATTGCTGAAGGGATTTAGAAAGGGTCCCCGGTCGATTCATCAAGGCGCACGAGCCCACTCAGCCACGGCTGCGAGGTCCTCAGGAAGTTCAGCCTTGAATTGCATGACCTCGCCCGATTCGGGGTGCGTGAATACAAGTTCGGCAGCATGAAGAAACTGGCGAGGGGTGCGTCGGGCCAGCTCGTCGACCCACCGGCGCGTCGGACCACCCAGCCCCTTTACCCAACCCACACCGTACGTCGCATCACCAACCACCGGATGGCCAAGGTGGGCCAGATGTACACGAATCTGGTGGGTCCGTCCGGTCTTCAAAGCCACGCGAAGTAGGTCCACCCGGCTCCACCGCTCTGTCACCTCGAAACGAGTTGTCGCGTCACGCCCGTCGTCCAGAACCGCCATCCGCTTTCGGTCCCGCGGGTCCCGCCCGATCGGCGCGTCGACAATGAGAGGAGACTCATTCAGGTGACCCCAGGCAGCGGTCGTGTAGAACCGCTTCACTCGGCGGGCCCTCAATGCGTCGGACAGCGTCTGATGTGCGTGGTCCGTCTTGGCCACGACGAGAAGACCCGACGTGTCACGGTCCAGCCGGTGGACGATACCTGGGCGTGCGCGTCCTCCAACGCCTTCAACCGTCGGGACGTGCCACAGGAGCGCATTGACCAGCGTACCGCCGCGATGCCCGGGTGCGGGGTGCACGACCATCCCCGGCGCCTTGTTCACGACGACAAGCGAGTCGTCCTGGTAGACGATATCGAGCGGCAGGTCTTCGGCTCCGATCTCGACAGATTCCGCGGGAGGCACTCGCACCGCTATCGCCCGCCCCGCCTCTACGATCTCTGACTTCTTCCCCAACCGGCCGTCGACCGTGATATGGCCGTCGCCGAGCAGCTTCTGAACTCTCGTGCGTGAAAGCTCAAGCCGTTCCGAAATGAAGACATCGAGTCGCTGAGAGTCCCCCTCTGCAACGACGAGCGTATGGACCTCACCCACGAGGTCATCCGGTTCGAGGTCACTCTGTGCACCTTTCACCCCCATCTCCGCTTCATCCGGGCACCTTCTGCAATCCGATCGACGCAGCTACGCCATCGAGATCGACCTCGAGCACGTGTTCGAAATCGGCGGCAGGAATGGTTTCAGCCACAGACACCTCGACCGCGAGAGTCTCATGTCGGATGAAGTCGCTGTGCTCAGTGGCGGCAGCCAATACATCTTCCGGGCCACCGACTGCCACCTTGATGCGATCCGTGATCTCGAGCCCAGTGTCCTTCCTGAGGCGCTGTAACCGATTCACCAGCTCGCGGGCGATGCCCTCCGCGCGGAGGGCATCATCGAGTTCAGCGTCCAGAGCGACCGTGTAGGCGCCCTCACCCTTCACCACCAGGTTTCCCGCGGCCTCCTGGATGATTTCGATATCGCCCGGCGCGAGTGTATGCGTCTCCCCGCCGACCGTGACCTCGACCACTTCGCCGGATTGATAGGCGGCCAAGGCAGATGCACCCAGGCTTCGAATCGCGTTGGCGGCATCGTTCGTCTGCTTGCCAAATCGGCCCCCGAGCGCGCGGTAGTTGGGCTTCCCCGTGAGCGTGGCAATTCCGTCGACAGAAGACAGGAATCCCACCTGCTTCACATTGAGCTCATCTCGAACCACCTCGAGCATCTCTTCCGAGAGCGTGCGCCCTCCTGGTAGGACAGCCCGAACCTCGCGAAGTGGCTGACGGACCCGCACCTGGACGTCCTCTCTTGCTGCCCTCCCCAGGGACACCAGGGTGCGCACCGAATCCATGTCGCCCTCAATGTCCGCCCCCTGCGCGACTCCGTCCAACAGGGTGCGACTGGACTCTCCGATGACCTCAGGAAAGCGCTCAAGGTGGACCGATCGTCCGGTGAGTGCTCGATGGATCCAGTCAGCGGCAAAGGGTACACAAGGAGCTGCGAGCACAGACACCGTGCGTAGCGCGTCGAAGAGTGTGCGGAACGCGGCCCGTTGGTCCGTTTTGTCCTCCGTGCCCCAAAACCGCGATCGACTCCGGCGTACGTACCAGTTCGATAGGTCCTCGACGACAAAATCGCCCAGCGTTCGATAGGCTCGCGTGAGCTGATAGGCGTCCAGATCGCCTCTCACCTCGGTGACGACCGAGTCCAGTCGGGTAAGCAACCAGCGGTCCAACAGCGGGCGATCCTCCGGCGTGGGATCATCCTCACTCGGCACCCACTCTTCGACCTCGGCGTAAAGGGCAAAGAATTTGTAGGTATTGAACAGCGTGTCGAAGAACTTGCGGGCCGCTTCGCGAACACCGGCCGAGTCATAGCGCTTCGGCAACCATGGATTCGAGGCCGTGATGAAGTACCAGCGCAGAGCGTCCGCGCCGTGCTCGCCCACGGCATCCCAAGGATTGACCGCGTTGCCCTTGGACTTCGACATCTTCTGGCCCTGAGCGTCCAGGACGAGATCGTTCACCAGGACGTTCTGGAAGGGCGCTCCTTTGCCCAGCATCGTCGAAATTGCGAGGAGCGAATAGAACCAGCCTCTTGTCTGATCTAAGCCCTCGCAGATGAAGTGGGCCGGGAAGTGGTCTTCGAACTCGTCTTCGTTCTCGAACGGGTAGTGCCACTGTGCGTAGGGCATCGCTCCGGAATCGAACCAGGCGTCGATCACCTCGGGCGTCCGGTGCATCGTCCCGTCACAGGCGGCGCATGACCAGGTGAGTTCGTCGATGAATGGACGATGGGGGTCGAAGTCATCCGCGAGCGGGCCCGCGGCTTCACCGAGTTCAGCAAGCGAACCGATCCAGTGCATATGGTCCGGATTGGCGTCACAAACCCACACAGGGAGCGGCGTGCCCCAGTACCGATCTCGGGACAAGGCCCAGTCGATGTTTCCGCGAAGCCACTCCGCGAAACGCTTCTCTCCGACCTCGGGAGGGTGCCACGCGATCTGATCGTTGTTCGCGAGCATCTCGTCCTTGAGCGTGGACGTCGCGGCGAACCATGAGTCGATCGCCACATAGAGCAACGGAGAGCCACAGCGCCAGCAGTGCGGATAGCTGTGCTCGATTCGGCCAATATCAAAAAGGAGATTCAGCTCCTTCAGTGCATCAACCAGCGCCGGGTCCGCGTCCTTCACAAATTGTCCCGCAACAAGCCCGACGTCGGCGGTAAACCGCCCTTCCCCGTCGATAGGATTCAGCATGGGGAGATCGTGCCGCTGGCCCGCTGCGTAATCGTCCGCCCCGAACGCCGGGGCCATGTGCACGATGCCCGTGCCATCATCGGCGCTGACAAACTCCTCAGAGACGACCGTCCAGCCGTTCCCGACTTCCTCCGGAACCGCTACCAACTCGAGAGGGCGTCGATAGTGCCAACCGATCAGGTCATCGCCCTTGTATCGCCCAGTGATTTCAGCGTCTTCGCCGAAGATCGCCTCGATACGGGCTTCCGCGACGATATACCGTCGACCGTCCCGTGCGACTTCCACATAGTCCAGCTTCGGGTGGACGGCGAGCCCGCTATTCGACGGAACCGTCCAGGGCGTCGTCGTCCAGGCGAGAAATGCTCGACCGTCCGGATCCGGGGTCCCGTCGGCCTGCAGCACCTCGGCGACGAACGTCAAAGACGGATCGAGTACGTCCTTGTAGCCCTGGGCCACCTCGTGCGAGGAAAGAGCCGTTCCACAACGCGGGCAATACGGAACACTCTTGTGGCCCCGGTAGAGAAGATCCTTGTCGGCCAATGTCTTGAGAATCGCCCACACTGACTCGATGTACGACGTGTGAAAGGTGACGTACGGACGCCAGTACTCAAGCCAATATCCGGTACGCTCGCTGAGTTCCTCCCACTCCTCCTTGTAAGTAAAGACAGAGTCTTTGCAGACCTGGTTGAACTCGGCGATTCCCAGAGCTTCGATCTCCGGTTTCCCACTGATGCCAAGTCGTTTTTCAGCCTCGATCTCTACCGGGAGCCCATGTGTGTCCCATCCGGCGATTCGCGTGATACTGTGCCCGAGCATCGCACGATGGCGGCAGACCAAGTCCTTGATAGTTCGGCTGAGGATATGGTGCAGACCCGGGCGACCGTTGGCGGTCGGCGGTCCCTCGAAGAAGACGAACTGCTCACCATCAGCATTGGCTTCGAGCGTCTGGCGGAAGAGGTCTTCGTTCTGCCAACGCTTAAGCGTCTCTTCCTCGATGGCGAGGAGGCCGGACGGCAATTCTGGATAACCCATGGGGTACTGAAGTTGAAGATCGTTGAGGGGTCCCACGCAGAGGAGCGTCGGACGCTACAGCTGACTCACAACCCGCCCAATGAGGCGAGTGAGATGAGGCTCGGCGGCTCCGGCCGCCGCGATAATTCGCGACACGTCGACAGGTTCAAGCGCGTCCGGAAGGCACGCATCCGTGATGATACTCAGCCCCATCACCTTCATGTCCATGTGCCGCGCGACGATAACCTCCGGGACCGTGGACATGCCCACAATATCGGCTCCCATACCACGAAGCATGCGGTATTCCGCTCTCGTCTCGAGTTGCGGGCCAGGCACTGCTACATAGACCCCTCGATGCAGCTGGATACCGAGGTCCATGGCGGCAGCACTCGCCTTTCCTTGTAGCTCCATATCGTACGGCTCCGACATGTCTGGGAAGCGGGGGCCGAAGTCATCCGCGTTGGGTCCTACGAGGGGACTGTCCCCGAGCAGGTTGATGTGGTCGTCGATCAGCACCAGATCGCCAACCGCCCAGAGGGGATGCATACCACCCGAAACATTGGACACCAGCAGCGTATCCGCCCCGAGTCGGCGCAATGTTCGGATCGGGAAGGTCACTTCCTGGAGAGAGTACCCTTCGTAGCGATGAAACCGTCCCTGCATCACAGCGACGGGCGTGCCCTCAAGGGTACCCAGCACCAGTCGGCCCGAATGCGTCTCAACCGTGGGGACGGGGAATCCCGGGATCTCTTCGTAGGGCACCACAGCCTCGACCTCGACGAGGTCGGCGAGCGCACCGAGACCTGTACCGAGCACGATCCCCACACGTGGCTCAAATGACGAACGCTTCCGAACGGCGCCGACGGCCTCGTCGACCCTGGATGACAAGTCGGTGGACATTGTGGATCGTTGACCGCGCGCTAGCGCTTGCGGTCCCGCTCCTCCGGGTCGAACAGGATCAAGTTGTCAGGCTGGATGCCCGGCTCTGGTGGCGGGGCGATTTCTGCGGGCGAGTCCAGGGCAGGATCCTCTTCGCCAGACTCAGCAAGCACCGTTCGCAGATCCGGAACCGCAGCGAACCGGTCAGGCCCCTCGCCGGTGTGCTGAACCTCCGCCTGCTCGATCGAGTCGGCTACACCTGTCATGAGTTCTACCTCCAGCGAGGACGGCGCACTGCCCGCATCGGGCAGTGGGGCGCTTAGCCTGGACGCGACTGTGGGGTGCGACTTCGTGACATCGATCGGGTGTTCGACAGCTTCCGGCATCACCGACTCGGCTTCTAGCGGGACAGCGCCGACCACTTCCGTCTTCAGATCGCCCGTCACGACGTCCGGCAACGGGTCTGAAGACCCACCGTGGTCCGTCGCTGACTCGGCGGCAGTCTCACTTCTCCGAGAGCCTAGATCCAAATCGCTGGCTCGTTCTTCAAATGGGGCGCGGTTCTGCTCCACGCGGACGACGTCCATCTCACGGTTCAGCAGCCCACTCATTTCCCTGAGGAACCTGGCGCGCCGACGTTCGAGCTCTTCCATGGTCGCATCGGCATTCTCAACACGACGCTCGATGCCCCTCACCTGATCACGAACCTGCGCTTCCGTTTCGGTCATGATCCGCCGGGCCTCAGCCTCCGCGTCCGCGATGTGCCGGCGAGATTCGCCCTCGGCCTCCTTCATGACATGCTCGGCCTCGCGCTGCGATTGAGCCTGAATATCGGCTCGCAGTCCCTGGGCTGTGACAAGCGCCTCCTGAACCGCATGCTCTCGCTTGGCCTGCTGCGAAACCTGATCCTGAAGCGTCTGCGTTCGCTCTCGAAGCTGGAGATTTTCACGAAACAACGCTTCGAGTCGTTCGGCGACGAGTTCCAGGAATACGTCAACTTCAGGGGGGTCGTAACCCCGCATGATCCTTTTGAAGTCGCCGCGTTTGTTCCGTACATCGAGCGGTGTCATGTCGATCATTGAGCGATTCCTCTTGGACCGAAGAGTGCGGTGCCTATCCGAACCATCGTACTGCCTTCCCGGATCGCGATTTCCATGTCGTTCGTCATACCCATCGATAACTCTGGCCCAACTAGGTCACAGCCACGACGGAGCTCCTCAGATAGTGCTCTCAAACTGCCAAATGCTCGTCCAAGAACAACCTCGTCCTCAACGAACGGCGCCATCGTCATCAAACCATTTACGCGCAGACCGGGCAATTCCGCCATCCTCGCGACCTCATCGGGCGCTCTCTCAGTGGTGAAACCACTCTTCGAATCCTCGCCCGACGTGTTCACCTGAGCCAAAACAGCAACCGTTCTGCCGGCCTCGCTCGCGCTCCGGGAGATCTTCTCCGCAAGCCTGAGGCTGTCCACCGAATGGATCAGATCGGAAGCGGCCGCCGCCCGAGCACTCTTTCGCGTCTGCAGATGGCCAATCATGTGCCAGCGAGCGGCAGCGGCCCCGAAATGTCCGACCTTCGCCTCAAGTTCTTCGACGCGATTCTCGCCAAGGTCCATCAGGCCCGCAGACAAGGCGGCTTCGACGGCCTCAACCGGATGGGTCTTGGTCACAGCGATCAGTCGGACCGACTCCTGCCGACGCCCAGCCGCCTCAGTCGCACCAGCGATTTGGTCATGGACACGAGGGAGCGCCTCGGCAAGCCGCGCGGCATAAGTGTCGGTCGTCGTCTGCATCATCTAGTGGGTATAAAAGAAAAGGACCCCGCCGGAAGACCGGCGGGGTCCCCTTCGGGATCCTCTCAGCTCCGGACTTACCGAACCT
>JAPKBW010000036.1 GCA_028823235.1 Longimicrobiales bacterium
AGTACACGGATTCATCCGTTGCGCTCACGTCGAGCGTCCAGGTCCCGGCCCGGCCGTCGGTGAGCGCCAGCGTCTGGAAGGTGTCGCCCGAGGTCGCGCGAATCACGGCACGAGCCACGAAGTAGGCAGCTGCACCCTCCGATCCGGCGTCATCGCCGTCGAACTCGATAGTGTACTCGCCCGCCTGAAGGTCCTGGATACGGATCGCGTTGAAGGACCAGCCGCGCGGCGTCTGGGCGGCCGGTGGCTCGAACCAGTCACCGGCAGTACCGGTCCCGGTCAGGTCGGCCACGAAACGATGGATGTACGCCTGGTGGCCGTTGTCCCCCGCCTGCACGTACAGCATGGACCGTTCGTACTGGGCCCGACTGACGTAGTCGATCTCGGTGAGCGTGTGTGCGGCGAAGTTCGCAAAGTAGCCCCGCAGGCCGTCGACCCGACGATAGAGGTACTCCTGCGGAGACTGGTTTGTTCTAGCGTAGAACCCATCGACGATGAGGTCGGTGGCTACCCCCTCGACCGAAGTCAGGTAGTAGAGATAGGTGCCCATCGCGTATTGGCGCACCAAGCGGTTCCAGTTGTCTCGGTCGCCCACCGCCCAGTTGTCCCAACTGTGCCAAAGTGCCTGAAATGGCACTGCCGCGAGAGATCCAGCCTCAAGGTGGGCCATATCTAGATCGGCATTGTAAGTGGCCGCGAACCAATTTGCGGATGCCTCGACATACCATCCAGTGTCACCGGCGTAGGCGAACCCTGGCGAGTTCGCAGAATACTGGAAGACGTGGAAGCCTTCGTGGTAGAGCAGCAACGGATCCACGAAGAATCGGTTGGGATCCCCATAACGGTTGTACTCCAAATCGCCGGGCAAGGTGAGAAACGGCCGGCCCAATCCATCGGTCCCCTGCCCGGCTCCCCACGACGCGGGATAGTTGTCATTCCCCGGCCCAGGCTGATGGATATACACGTTGTAATACGAGCCAAGGCCGGGGTTGGGCGGGTCCCGAAGGCCGAATTCGTTCAGCGATACGTCACGGATCGCCTGGAGGTCGGCCATGGCCGCCTCCGCATGCGTCCGCATGTCAAAGGTTTTGTCCCACCAAACGGCGAAGATTCCTTCCGTGATGACGTCGTTCTCTGTGACGTTCCCATATTCAGTGAGCAGTTGTAAGGCGGCCATTTGCTCGACGGTCACGCTCGCGGTCGCACTCAGTGGCCCACTCGTCGCGGTAATCGTGGCTGTTCCGTCAGCGACTGAAGTGACGAGCCCGTTAGAGGAAACCGAAACCACGGCTGCGTCCGACGTCGTCCAGTTCACCACGGCAAGAAACATCCTTGCGCCCTTCTGATCTCCGACCTGAGCGGTGAGCTGGGATGTCGCACCCAGCGAATAGAGCCTAAGGCTGGTGCCGGCCTGGGCCTCATGGGCGTGGCGACGGACGGAGAAGGTGGCCGGCCAAACGGTGATCGACGTCGCTACAGGCGTTGGCGTGGAAATAGACGCGGTTGGACTACTGTCTCCCCCACAACTCCACAGCAACAGTGAAAACACGAAGGCACCCAACTCACCTGTTTTCTTCATGCCCTTATTCTGCCGCACTCAGACTTGAGGAAAGCCGAGAAACGGGCCTCGGCCAAGTTCACCACGACACGGATGGTATAGAAGGTGCCAAGGAGTGGGGTCAAGCTCCCCAACTAGCTCCCCACACACTGGGACGTGGCTTGAAACACCTTCAGTTTCAGTTTTTGGAAATTGGGTTCGGGGTCCTACGCCTCGTCGTCTTTCTGTAGCACGTTGGACGCCGCGGCAAAGAACGCGGGGCCATCGGAGTCGACGAGCGCCAACCCGATCAGACGGCTACCGTCACTGGTGCGCCCATGGAGGCTGTTGACCTTAGCCAACCCTTCGACGCAGTGAACGAAGTCGCCTACTTCCGGAACACGATCTGTTCTCACACTCCAGCCCGCCACTTCGACGGATGAGATGCGGAGTGTCTCGCGCCTTACTCTTGCTGTGTTTTTGTTCTGCATCCTAAATGCTCGCAGCGCTGGCCTAGATGAGCAAATCGGGCGCACTTCACCACGGCCCTTCGGCTCGTCCTGCGGTATCACCATCGTGGGCCTCGGCCGGGACGCTGTCAGTCCCATCACCTTGGACTAACACAAGCTAGATAGTCGAGATCCGGCGGTCTTGATTGATCACATCATGTCTCATGGAACCTCACGAGCGACCCAGCCACGTCGTCGGCTCTGCTCACAATCATTAACTTCGCTTAGACGAGTCCCATGGGGTGGGTGAAAATACCCACCGTCGGTATGGGAACTCTACGCATTGTCGCCGCACTGCGGTCAGTCTAACGTCATATGATTGGAAAACTTTGCAGTTAAAGCAGTTAAAGAAGAGTAGGAGGGAGCGTGGAAAGAGTAGGTGTCGTGCTTCTCGCCTTCGGCGAGCCTGAGGGGACCGATCCAGAGGGAGTCATCGACTTCTTGGAGGGGATCTTCCTTAGTAACCGTAAGCTGGAGGCCGGGACTGGTCGAAAGCGGGCCAGGGAGTTGGCCGAGGCCCGTGCGCCAGGTCTCATGGACGTGTATCGGAATATCGGGGGTTCTCCGATGAACGAGCATGCTCACGCCCACGGGGAGGCCTTAGAGGATGAGTTAAAGAAGCGCGGGCAGTTGGCTTCCGTATTTGTAGGCACTCAGTTCACGAAGCCCAGCATCGCCGACGCCTTACGTAAATGCCGTGATGCAGAGGTAGACCGGGTGGTGGCTCTACCCCTCTACCCGATTTGTGGACCCACCACAACCTTGGCGGCTCTGAACACCGTACACAGCGAGCTTGACGCACTCGAATGGGAGATCGACGTCATCCCCATGGGTGGGTGGCATCGGCACCCCGATTACGTGGAACTTAGGGCAGACGACATTCGGTCACTCATGTCCGAGCGAGGGTTGGAATTGGGGGGAAGGGACACATGTCTGTACTTCTCGGCCCACGGCACTCCCGTTTCTTATCTACAGGAGGGAAGCCATTATCAAGAGTACGTGGAGGATTCCTGCCGATTGATCGCGCAGCGGGTGGGAGTGAGTTCATATGAACTCGGCTATCAAAATCACACGAATAGGCCGGTGCAGTGGACGGAGCCCTCTAACGAGGCACTCCTGCCCACCATTGAAGGAAAAGATGTCGTCATGGTTCCCGTCAGCTTCATCCATGAACAATCCGAAACGTTGGATGAACTCGACATAGAACTCAAAGAGATCGTCGAGGCCCGGGGTATGGGATACCACCGCGTAAGAACTCCCCATGCGCACCCCGGAATGAGGGGTGTCTTAGCCGACATGGTCATTGGCGCAGTTCTTGATCAAAAGACCGGGCTCCTTAATACGTGCCTGTGTCAGGGGCGAGAGCAAGGTCGATGTGCTTCACGATGCAAACTGGTGGACGTGGCTTAGTGACTGATCTAGAGCGCTCTTCGTCGAAGCGTGCTGGAGTGGTTCCTCCGATCGGCCTCGAGGTACTGAAAGCCCATGGCGACGAGAGCAAGCCGGGTTCCGTGGAACTCTGCGTCGGCACCAGTATTCGAGTGGCTCCGATGGAGTTTCTTGAGGCAGTGGTGACCCTACTACAGCATGCGATGGATGGCGCCGAACAGCATTTGAACGGTGGGACGATTTGCGGTCGACCGATAAATATGGCGATCGTAAAGACCTGTAATCGTGCCGAGTTCTACATGGCGGTGGAGGGCCATGTCGCCGAGGAGATGATCCACAGGATTCGCTCCGAGATCTTCCTTCCGGCAGCGGAATTGGCCGGCCTGCCTTGCGACGGCTTGATGTACGTGCATCGGGGTCCCAATGCGGTTCGCCACCTCTGCAGAGTCTCCGCTGGTTTGGATTCGGTGGCTATCGGGGAACATCAGATTCCTGGCCAGGTGGCGATCGGATTCAAGCGCGCAATCGATGGCGAAGGTGGCAGCCGGGCGCTGGTCGCCCTAGCTGAAGTCGCTCGTAGGGCCGGTCGTCGGGCTAGAGCTGAGACTGAGATTGGTCGCGGACGTGTCAGTCTGGGCTCAGTTGGCGTCGAGCTCGCACAGCGTGAGCTAGGCTCTCTGGACAATAAGCGTGTTCTCGTGGTCGGAGCGGGAAAGGTTAGTCGGCTCGTGTGCAGTACGCTGCGTAAGGAAGGAGTCGCCGAGCTAACCATCGTCAATCGGACCATGGAGAACGCCGAGAACCTTGCCAACGATTTCGGCGCGAGTGCAGCCCCAATCGAACGCCTCTCCCAACTCTTGGCCGAATCCGACATCGTATTTACGACGACGGGGTCGTTGACGCCGATCTTGAGTCACGACCTCGTGTCACGAGCAGCCTACGGGCGTTTTGAGGATCGACCCATGGGGATCGTGGATCTAGCCGTCCCTCGCGACGTCGAGCCAGGGGTCGAGTCGATCGAAGGCGTCCGATTGCTCGGACTAACTGAGATCCGAGATTTGAGTGACGCCAACATGCGAGGGCGCCACTCAGAAATTGGCCGCGCGGAAAAGATTGTCGAAGAAGAGGTCAGTCAGTATGTCCAAGCGATGAAGACAGACCTCATAGAACCCCTACTCACTGCGCTGTGGCAGAGAGCAGAATTATTGAGGACCAACGAGGTGGACCGCTTGTTCGGCGACTTCGATGGGATCGACCCCGAAGTGCAATCTCGAATCACTCATTTCAGCCACGCACTGGTGAAGAAACTTCTTCACGACCCGTCGACTCGATTGCGTTCGCAGGCAGGCGACGAAGACTCTCATCGGATGTCAGATGCATTGCGTGAGCTGTTCGGCCTTGCCGGAGTAAGTGAGGACTTGTCGAGTCCGGACGGGGGATGACGCAGCCCGTCCGAGAGGAACTTCTGCTCGGGACACGTGCTTCTGCCCTCGCTTTATGGCAGGCGGAGCACGTTTCTAAGATGCTTCGAGAGGCATCTTCCGGAGTCTGTGCACGCCCGTTCCCTCTATCCACCCTGGGAGATCGTAGCCTCGACGCCGCCTTATCTGATCTGGGCGGAGCATCGTTCTCTTCGGAAATCGACCAGGCGCTTCTAGGCCGACGGGTCAGGGTTGCAGTGCATTCGTTGAAGGATCTTCCGATCCAGGATAATGCTGGCATCGTGACTGCCGCGATCTTGAGTCGAGAAGACCCGCGAGATGCACTTGTGTCCTCGAAGAAAGGCGGACTAGCTCAGCTACCTATTGGCGCGAAAGTCGGCACGTCGAGCCCTAGGCGCGCTGCTCAAATCAAGGCCTATCGGGCCGACCTGATTATCAAAGCGGTACGCGGAAACGTCGAGACTAGGGTGCGAAGGGCTATCGATGGACCACTCGACGCGGTCATACTCGCCGCCGCCGGGCTAAATCGCTTGGGCCTCACCCGCGATATACAAGAACTACTATCCGTGGACGACTTCGTCCCAGCGCCCGGACAGGCGGCGCTGGCCGTTCAATGCCGAGAGGACGATGCCGAGGTTCGAACATTACTTGGTCTCATAGATGACAAGAAGGTTCGGACAGAGGTCCAAGCCGAGCGCGCGTTCTTGGCCGCCTTGGGCGGAGGGTGTTCTTTGCCGGTGGGTGCGTTGGCTACGTCGGCTGAAGGTGGAGCACTCGAGCTGACCGGATTCGTCGGAGCCGTAGATGGAAGCGCCCACATCCAAATATCGAGACGTGGATCGGATCCACTTCCCTTGGCCCGAGCGCTAGCCGCAGAGGCATTTCGCATGGGTGCCCGGGAGATTCTGGGATGAGACATCTCACCGGACGTCGAGTCGTTGTGACCCGGCCCTCCTCTCAAACTATGAAGATAGGTCGGCTCTTGGAGGAGTTCGGGGCAAAGCCTGTACTTGTACCCACGATCGCGATCCTTCCGCCTGCCGTGCACGGGCCATTGGATCGCGCCCTTCAGGATGCTTCCAAATACGAGTGGATCGTATTCACCAGTGCGAACGGTGTCCGATCCGTTCTAGGTCGGTGCGCTGTACTTGGGATTGATTTTTCGGCCTGGGCCAATATACGTCTCGCCGCTGTGGGCACGTCGACGGCGAAGACCATGGAAGACGCGGGGCTAACCGTTTCGGCAATCCCTCACGCATATCGATCCGACCGACTGCCGGACGCGATGGGGGACGTTGAAGGCGGCTGCGTATTATTGCCACGATCCGATATTGCAGACCCACGTCTGCCCGAGCTCCTTCGATCTCGAGGCGCGCGGGTCGACGCCGTCTCAGCCTACCGAACCGAGTATGTAGAGATTACCGCAGACGCTAAGGCGAGCCTAAAGGAAGCAGACGCTATGACGTTCACGAGCCCATCCAGTATCCGAGGTCTCCTCAAGGGTCTTGGTTCTGATGACCCGGGTTGCATCGAGAACACCGTGGTCGCCACGGTAGGACCCGTCACTTCTGATGCTGCTCGAGCTCTCGGTGTCCGTGTCGATGTCGAGGCCACCGAGTCGACATTCCGAGGACTTGTCGAGGCGTTGGATCACTACGACGGGTGGGAAGTGTGACGATGGTGAACGACGGCACCGCCCCACAACGACCTCAGCGGCTTCGGCGGACAGAGACACTGCGTGCAATGGTCCGCGAGACACGTCTCTGCATCGATGACTTGATCCTGCCACTCTTCGTGTCGGACGCCGATGGCGTGTCGGAAATCGCGTCTATGCCCGGCACCTTTCGGCGATCGGTGGATGAGTCAGCGAAATATGCGGACTACGTTTCGGACCTCGGAATTCGATCCGTCATTCTGTTCGGGATTCCTGATCAAAAAGATTCTGGGGGCAGCCAAAGCTTCGCCCCTGACGGCGTGGTGCAAAGAGCCGCGCGAGCGATACGCGCTAGGTGCCCGAACTTGGTCATAATCATGGACACGTGCCTATGTGAATATACGGACCATGGCCATTGCGGCATCCTGCGCGACGATCAGTCGGTGGACCTGCCCGGAACGCTCGACCTACTAGCCCGAGTTGCGGTGTCTCAGGCGGAGAGTGGTGCCGATGTCATCGCTCCGTCTGGAATGATGGATGGAATGGTTAGTGCCATCCGCGGTTCACTCGACGCTTCCGGGTTTTCGGAGGTCCCCATTATGTCTTACGCGGTGAAGTATGCCTCCGCCTACTACGGACCGTTTCGGGACGCGGCGAACGGAGCGCCTTCCTTCGGTGACCGTCGGTCCCATCAGATGGATCCGGCCAACGCACGCGAGGCTTTGAGAGAGGCGGCACTTGATGTGAAGGAGGGAGCTGATTTTCTTATGGTAAAACCGGCATTAGCCTATCTGGACATCGTTCGCATGTTGAAGGATACGTTCCCGTCCATGCCACTCGTCGCCTACAATGTCAGCGGTGAGTACTCCATGGTTAAGGCCGCAGCGCGCGCCGGGTGGTTGGACGAACAAGCTGTAGTTATGGAATCCCTCTCAGGTATGAAGCGAGCCGGGGCAGATCTTTTGATTACTTATCACGCCGAGGAGGTAGCCCAGTGGCTACGCAAAACGACGCCATAGAAGAAAAGCCGCAGAGTTCACTCAATCACTTCGGCATCTTTTCACTAACAGAGGACTACTGGCGTTTAGACGATAAAGAACGCTCGGACCTGCAAGTTTCTTGGATCGACCACATGGGGCGCGTGGCCGAGGGTGTTCGTCACTACCGAACTTCGCCAACACGCGTAGGAACCGACTTTATTTTATGGTGCGCGCTCCGTATGGAAGCGTCGGAGAATCCGCAGACATTCTTCGACGCGTACTCTAGGGCGCTGAGGCCCTTCCGACGGTACGTCACCATGGTCGACGTCCTCTGGGGATTCACGCGTGGGACTCAATACCGGGGCGGTCGTGACGCAGGGCGGATTGATCCATTCGATTCTGTGAAATTGCCCTACCTAATCGCTTATCCGTTCTCCAAGACCGCGGAGTGGTATTTGATTCACCAGCCTGGTCGTCAGGCGATGATGAACGAGCATATACGAATTGGGCGAAGCTACGACGGAATCTCCCAGTTACTTCTCTACTCTACCGGGTTACAGGATCATGAATTCGTTGTGGTTTACGAATCCGATGATCTGCCGCGATTCTCGGCGTTGGTCCGCGAACTAAGAGCAACCGCCGCTCGGCCCTATACGCTCTTGGACGCGCCTGTTCACGTGGGAGTCCATGCGCCGAGCGATTGTCCGGACGACCTTTGGCCGTGAGCGAGACAAGACTCGTAGCGGCGTGTCGGTGCACGCCGGTGGACCGTACGCCAGCTTGGTTCATGCGGCAGGCTGGTCGATTCCTTCCGGAGTATCGAGCTGTGCGGAAGCATCACACCCTTCTGGACATATGCGCGGATCCAGAATTGACGGCGGAAGTCACACTTCAGCCGATCCGCCGTTTCGGCATGGATGGTGCCATCATTTTTGCGGACATCCTGCTGCCTGTCGTGCCCATGGGTATTGATCTGGACTTTATCCCAGACGTAGGGCCATTAATCGGGAACCCAGTCTCATCTATGTCGGACGTAGAGGCCCTTCGCCCCTTCAATCCGCACGAGTGCGTCGCTCCTACACTCGCGGCCTTGGGGCTCGTCCGCGAAGCACTCCCTAGGGAAACAGCGCTCATAGGGTTCGCCGGCGCCCCGTTCACCCTCGCGAGTTATCTCATTGAGGGAAAACCGACGCGGAACTTTATCAAGACGAAGAGCTTCATGTATCACGAGCCTGCTGCGTTCCAAGCTCTGATGGAGAAGCTCGTGACGATGACGATTTCCTACTTGACCGCGCAAGCTGAGGCCGGAGCACAGGTGCTTCAATTATTCGATAGCTGGGTCGGATACTTGAGCGCGGGCGACTATCGCCGCTACATCAAGCCTCACTCGTCAGCGATCTTCGACGCGTTGTCGGAGCTTGATTGCCCCACGATTCATTTCGGTGTTGGAACCGGGGAACTTCTACCGGACATGAGCGAGGCCGGTGGCGATGTCATCGGACTCGACTGGCGCGTGCCTCTTGACGAGGGATGGTCTCGGATCGGTCGGGAGAAGGGTGTCCAGGGAAATCTGGATCCCACCGTACTCTTCGCTCCGCACGACGTTTTAAGGGCGAGCGTCGAGAACATCCTAGAGCGCGCGAATGGTCGTCCTGGCCACATATTCAACCTTGGGCATGGGGTAACGCCGAAAACGCCGATGGACAGCATCTCCGTGGTACTCGATACGCTCAGGTCGTGGAGCAGTGATAGGTCGAGCTAGTATGGAAAATAATATACCGACCGTTGCGGTGATCGGCGGCGGACTCGCTGGCCTTACCGCGGCGCATCGGTTGCTTCACCCTGATGCACGGCTGGAATTGGTAGGCGATTCGGGACGTCGCTTCGAGTGTCGCCTCGTTCTACTCGAGCGCGGTGATCGATTAGGTGGAAAGATAGTGACCGAGAGATTCGATGGATTCACTGTCGAGGGGTCCGCAGACAGCTTTCTTGTTCGGAAACCTTGGGCCCGAGCACTAGTTGAGGAGCTGGGCCTCGAAGACGATTTGGTCGCGTGCGAACCAGAGAAACCGAGGGCGTTCGTTCGCCGCTCTGGAAGATTGGTACCGTTTCCCGACGGACTAAGCGGAATGGTTCCCACCCAGATGGGTCCCTTATGGAGTTCAGGGATCCTCAGTCCTCTCGGATGCGCTCGCGTCGCCATGGAGCCACTTATTCCCCGACGCAAGCACGGGGGTGATGAGACCGTGGCGTCTTTCGTGCGTCGTCGTTTCGGGACCGAGCTGTATGAGCGATTAATGCAGCCCCTACTCGGTGGATTGTACGGGAGCAGTCCCGAAGAGTTGAGTGTCGAGGCCACCTTTCCGGTTCTCGTCGAGGCGGAGAAGAAATCCGGTAGCGTCGGACGGGGGCTAGCCGCCCTTGCCCGCGAGCGCCCTCCCAAGAGCGACAAGCGTTATCTAGGGGCACCCTTCATTTCACTTCGAAATGGAATCGGAGATCTAATCGACGCGCTCGAAACGTCCGTTGTTGCCGCAGGTGCAAAAGTAGAACTTGGCACAGAGGTAACCTCGGTTAGGAGATCCGAAGCTAGGTGGGTCATCGAGTTTGAAGACCGTCGGCCGCTCACAGTCGACGCTGTCGTGCTCACCTTGCCGGCACCGGCCGCAGCGCGCGTACTGCCCGGACACCCAGATCTTGCGATGGAGCTTGGTCAGATTCCGTTCACCTCGACCAGCGTAGTCACCGCGGCTTTCAAACAAGACGCCTTCGATGGCCCACTTAAGGGCCATGGATACCTTAATCCGATCTCTGAAAGTAGAAAGGTGGCTGGTGTCACGTGGTCATCTCGGAAGTTCGCCGGACGGGCGCCGGAGGGTCAGGTCCTGCTCCGCGGATTCGTGCGGGATCCGCACCTTCCGGCAGCGGGGCCAAAGGGTGAAGAGGAGTTGCTCGCCATTCTCGAGGACGAGATTCGTGATGCGGTTGGATTGACCGCAGCACCATTGTGGTGGCGCGTCTTTCGTTGGGAAAGCAGCATGCCCGCCTATACTGTTGGCCATATAGCCCGAGTGGCGTCCGTGCAGTCTGAGGCTCACAAACTCTCAGGACTCTTCTTAGCGGGGTGCTCGTACGGCGGGGTCGGAATTCCTGACACCGTTCGAAGTGGTGAGGACGCTGCGATTCGACTCATGAAGCACGAGGGGTGAGGCACGGCCAATGACATCAAACCGATCTCGACAACTTTTCGAGCGAGCCCTAAGGACCATCCCGGGTGGCGTCAACTCTCCTGTTCGCGCCTTCCAGGCAGTAGGGGGCGACCCTCGGTTCATCGCGAGGGGAGAGGGCGCCTACCTAATCGATGTCGACGGTAACCGATACCTTGATCATGTAATGTCTTGGGGTGCCCTAATTTTGGGTCACGCTCATCCCCGCGTCGTGTCGG
>JAPKBW010000037.1 GCA_028823235.1 Longimicrobiales bacterium
ATTCGGTTACCTCGGCGGGGACGACTCCTTCTTCGGCAGCAACGGCCTCAGCGGCACCACCCTCGTTCGTCACCGTCTCCTCGCCGTCGCCCTCGGGGGCATCTTCACCCTCGGCAGACTCTGCTCCCTCCGTGGCTCCCTCGCCCTCCGCCGCTTCCTCCTCGGGCGTAGGGGGCTCGGCCTCTTCGACGTCGTCTTCTTGAGGTATGTCTGGCCACCGCGTCTGCACCTGACGGGCCAGGTCGATCGCGGCTTGAACCTGACTCGGTGTAGGCTGCCAAGTAGGCCCACCACCCTGCTGTGTCTTGAAGCTCTCGAGCGCCTTCTGGAGACGCTCTTCCGCGGCGTTGTCTCCCGCAGCCATCTCGACTACGTCCACGACCGTGGATGCCGCGTTTGGGTCGGCTCCTGCGTCGAGCAAGACCTTGATTACGTCGACCCGGTTCATTGCCGCGGCGAAAGTCAGCGGCGTCTGTCCCCACGCGCTTTCCGTGACGTCCACGTCCGCGCCGTGCTCGATGAGCTTCGACACGATCCGCACGTCCCCTGCACGGGCCGCGAGATGAAGCGGAGTCGTCCCGCTGTTCGTGGAGACGGCCTGCGGATCGCTTCCCGCCTTGAGGAGCACCTCGACCACGTCGGCTTTGCCCTCTCGGGTCGCGACATGGAGCGGGGTGTAGCTGCCGATCCGTGTGCCCGCGTCCAGCCTGGAGCCCGCATAGATGAGGATCTGCGCCAGCTCGGCGTCGCCGAGGCGGGCTGCCCAGTGCAGGGCCGTCATCCCATCGCCCTGGGCCTCGTTCACATCTGCTCCACTCCGGAGCAGGGAGCGGACTGCCTCGACATTGCCGCGCATGGCGGCGTCGGCGACAGGTGCGTCTGCCACTGGCGTTTCAGCGGGATTCACGGCCCCGAGTAATACCACGGCGAACAGTGCAGACATCGCCTTCGAGAAGCCTCGTTGTCTCATCGTTCTCTCGATCCCTATCTCATTCGTTTCTGGGTCACACGCTGGTGGCTATAGCAGGAACTCACCCGTGCTGTCTCCGAAGCTGTCGAGGTCGGTGTGTCCGAGCCTGTGCATCAGCGTGAGGAAGACGTTGGCCATCGGGGTTCCGTCTGGCGCTTTATAGTGTGCGCCTCCATCCAGCACGCCGTTGCCGCCGCCCAGTAGGACCAAGGGGCAGCGGCGGTGATTGTGGAGGTTCGCGTCTCCCATGGGGGAGCCCCACATGACGACCGTGTTGTCGAGCAGGCTTGATTCGCCGTCACTCGTCTCTTGGAGCCGTTGAATGAAGTACGCGAGCTGGCTCACTCGGTATTGGGAGATCTTGTTGAATTCGAGGATGTTCTCCTCTCGTCCCCCGTGGTGAGACGAGGGATGGAAGCCGCGCTCGGATCCGCTTTCAGGGAAGGTCCGGTTCGATGCGTCACGGCCCGTCTTGAACGATGTCACCCTGGTGATGTCGGTCTCGAACGCCAACACCTGCAGGTCGAATAGGAGCTGCATGTGCTCGCTGTACGAATCCGGAATTCCGGGCGGGGCGCCGGGCAACTCCCTGGGATCACCCGAGCTGTTCTGAGCCTCGACCATTTGAATCCTCCGCTCGACCTCCCGAACACTGCCGAGGTAGCGATCGATTTTCTGCCGATCCAACGCGCCCACGTCACGTTTGAGGTGCGCGACCTCACTGGCGACCCAGTCCAGAATGCTGCTGTGCGAGCGCCTACGCAGCGCTCGTTCCTCTTCGGTGCCGCCCGCCCCGAACAGTAGGTCGAACGCGGCCCGAGGACTGCGGATCATCGGGAGCGGCGCAGATGGCGACGCCCAGCTGATCGAGTCCGTGTACGAGCACGAGTAGTTGTAGTCGCAGCCGCCGCCTTTGTCCGTGGGCTCGATGCACAGTTGGAGGGACGGAAGCACCGTCTCTTGGCCGAAGCGCCGCGCGTGAAGCTGGTCGAGCGAGGTCCCGACCATCAGATCGGACCCCTGTGTCTGCTTTGGGTGTGACTGTGTGAGGAACACCGCGCTCGACCGGAAGTGGTCGCCGCCGATTTCCCCCGGGGAGAAGGCCTCGGCCATCCTCACATCGGTGTTGCTGATGATCGTCAGATCGTCCTGATACGGTTCGAGTGACGCCAGCACGTTCCCGGGCAGTAAGTCGAAGTCGCGCCCGACGGTCTCGGGGGCGAAGAGATGCTGAGACGCGCCCCACTCGTTGCAGCCGGGCACACCGTGAACCTCCTCGATGCAGACGAGCCGTTTTGGACCCTCGGCGGCCTTCGCCCGCCCGCGCCCGGCGGGTGTCATGGCGTCCAGCATGGGGAGCCCGACTACGGCGCCCATCCCCTTGAGGAACGACCGGCGCTCGATGTGCTTGCCGGTAAGAAAGTGCATTCGTGAATTCTCCTAGTCGTTCGGCTCGGTCGAGACCGCCTGCTTCAATCGGAAGGCATCGCTTCGCACGACGCCCAGCACGAAGGACGACAACCGGTAGTCCTCGGCTTCTGCCTGCCTCGTGATCGCCCGCACGCTCGGCTGATCCTCGACCTCGAGACGTCGTCCGAGCGCATACGTCATGAGGTTGCCGGTGAATTGGCGCACTAGCGGAATTGGTCGCGTCAAAAGTACGTCGACCAGCTCCGTTGCGCTCGCGATTTCTGTCCCGTCGTAAAACGTGCCACGGGTGTCGAGAGGCATGCCGTTCTCACGAATCCGCCATTTGCCGGTCACGTCGAAGTTGTCGAGCGCGAGCCCGATGGGGTCTATGAGGTTGTGACACGATGCGCACGTCGGGTTCTTCCGATGCGCTTGCATCCGCTCACTGGTCGTCAGGATTCGCACTCCGGCGGTGCCGCTCGTCTCTTCGAGGTCGGGAACGCCGGGGGGTGGGGGTGGAGGCGGGACGCCCAGGAGGACCTCCATCACCCACTTTCCCCGAAGGACCGGTGACGTGCGGTTCCCGAGCGAGGTCTGAACCAAGATGCTTCCGTGCCCCAGGACACCGCGGCGGGTCGCGTCCGGATATTGAACCCGTACGAAGTCGTCACCGATGACACCCGGGATCTGGTAGTGAGTCGCGAGGCGTTCGTTGACGAACGTGTAGTCCGCACTGAACAGCTCGAGCAGGCTCCGGTCTTCGCGCACGAGGTAGTCGAAGAAGAGCTCCGTCTCCCGCGTCATGTCGTTCGCGAGTTGCCGACTGTAGTTCGGGAACCAGAACGAGTCCGGCTGGACCTTGTCGAGGTCCTGGAGCCGGAGCCACAGGCGGGCGAAGCGGGTCGAAAGCGAGCTCGAGCGGGGGTCCGCGAGCATGCGCCGCGTCTCGCGCTCCAACACTGCAACGTCCGACAGTTGCCCGCTCCTGGCCGCCTGAAGCAACTGCTCGTCGGGCCCGGTGCCCCACAGGAAGAAGGAGAGACGTGATGCCAGATCGACGTCGGCGACTGGAAAGACGTCGCCTGCGTCGGCATTACGAGGCTCGGACTCGATGCGGAAGAGGAAGTGCGGGCTCACCAGCATCGCCTCGATGACGGTCCGGATACCGAGTTCGAATCCGCCGTCCTCGGCCCCCTGCTCGTAGAAGTCGAGAAGGGCGTCGATATCTCGGGGCTCGAGTTCCCGCCGGTATGCCTGAGTCGCCAGCGTCGTCACGATACGCTCGGCGCAGGGACGTTCCTCGTCTCGCGACGTAGGTCTGCACGAGAAGATCCTCGTCCGCGTGGGCGTTTCCGAGACCCCGCGTGGCTCATAAGGGCCATCGACGGTCACGTGCATGATGTGGGGGAGTGAGGTCGTGCCGTAGCTTGCCTCGGTCCCGGTCAAGGACCAGTCGTTCGGCCGGATCAGGTCCTCGTACGGGCCGTCCATCTGGCGGATGAAGGCCGCCGTGATCCGGTGCTGTCCCGCCCCCACGAAGATGGAGTCTGTCTCCATCGGGTAGCCGAGCCGGCCCTGAAAGTCGATGAGTCGGCTGGTGCTGGCGGAGTACCGGAGTAGAGCCACTCGCGCCCCGTCCACCGAAACGTCGATGTCGTGGAAGCGCTCCCCCCAACCCGACATGAATCCCAGTGTGAAGACGTACTTCCCGTCGGCCGGAAACGAGTGGATAGCCGTGACGCCACCGCGCGTCCCGTAGGGGGCGCCTTCAAGGGTCTCCCATTCGTGTTGCGATACCGAGGGGTCGTTGGAGTAGATCCGCGATGAAGGTGCGGCGTCTGCCTGCCCGACGGCCTGCCGCGCGACCTCCGATGCCGCGGTCAGGTACGCGTCCATCAAGGTGGGTGAGATCACCTGAGCGTCCGCGACGTTGTCGAAGCTGGCGCTGATCTGGTCGGCGGGGAGCCAGTCCGATGCGTCGACGGTCAGGCCCAGAATCTCGTAGACGAGTCGCTCGTATTCGACTCGATTGACGCGTTGGAACGGTCGGTTGCCCGGCCGGGGTGTCGAGCCCGCCGCGTCGTCGATGATCTCTTCGAGCGTCTCGGCCAGCGTCACGAGCGTGTCCGCCTCCGGGCGCGCCGCGCCCGGAGGCGGCATCATGCCAGCACGGAGCTTCCGGATCATCCGCTCTGCGACGGTCGCGCGCGTCGCCGCGTCCTCGACGTCGAAGTCTTCTAGAGAGAGGTCGCCGCGGAGCCGCTTCTCGTTATGGCAGCGGACGCAGTATTGCCCGATCACCTCGGTCAAAGCCGTGGTGGACAAGGGAAGGGCGTGAGGCGCGGGAAGCGCCGCAGCCGACATGGGAAGGGCCGCACGAGAGGAGGTCGAGAGCGCCGCGGGACCGGATGCCGACTCAAATGACACCAGGCGTGCGGAATCCGGCGCCTGACTGGAAAGCGCCAAGAGACTGCCCACGATTGCTGCGGCAGCGGCTTGCTTCATAGGAATGACTCCAGGGCCCAATTACACCCGTACGGATAAGGGTAGCGCACCCCTATAGACAAGCCTAAGAGTGGTGAACGACGAGGACGAGGAGACGGTTGCACCGAGTCGACCCGTCTACTCGCTCCTTCCACTCCAAGAAGACCACTTGAGGGTGCATTCCATTGGCGGCCGGTGCCCCGGTGGCCCGTCGGCGCCGGGCGTTGGTGCATGGCTCCTGATCTAGGTTAGTCGTAAGCGAACCCCAGAGCGCGGAGTCGGCACCCGAGAAGTATCCGAAGCGCAGTCAGTACAAGCACGCGAAGTCTCGATATCGCGTGCGTAACTGGTCTGAGTACGAGGCGGGCCTCCAGAGGCGTGGGGCCCTCACCGTCTGGCTCTCAGATGCTGCGCTCGATGCCTGGTGTGCTCCGGCCAGCGGCAGGTCCGGCGGTCAGCGCAGGTGCGCAGACATCGCGATCCAGGCAGCCCTGACCATCCGCATGGTCTTCCATCTTCCGCTTCGCCAGACCGAGGGATTCCTCCGCTCGCTGGCCCAGCTACTCGACGTGGATCTCCCGATCCCCGACCACACCACTCTGTCTCGGCGACTCAAGAAGCTCGGTGACGTTCGGTTTCGCAGGCTCGCCATAGATCAGCCGATCCATCTGCTCATTGACAGTACGGGACTCAGGATCCACGTCGGTCATATGCAGAAGCCACCCAGGAACAGGGCTTGGAGGAAGCTGCACCTCGCTGTCGATGCGGATACAGGCGAGATCCTCGCATCGAATCTTACTGCTCGCCGGACGCATGACTGTACCCAAGTTCCGGCCCTCCTTCAGCAAATCGCTGAACCCGTGGCATCGGTCTCCGCAGATGGTGCGTACGACACGAGGGTCGTCTACCAAGCAGCCCATGAGCAAGGCGAAGGGCGACCGGTGCGGGTGCTCATTCCACCTGGACGTAACGCCCAGTTCAGCCCGAAGCCCTCGACCGCGCTCCAGGAGAGAGATCGAAACATCCGCTCCATCCGAGAACTCGGACGACGCGAGTGGCACACGCACTGAGTGTACAGCAAGCGCAGCTTGGTCGAGAACACTATGTACCGATACAAGACGATCATCGGTCGAAGTATGCGAAGTCGAACCTTCGATGGGCAGCAAGCTGAAGTCCATCTGGCGTGCGGGATCCTCAACACCATGACCCGGCTCGGGATGCCCGACAGCTACCGAGTGGCGTGATCCCCACTCCAAGGACCGGGGACTCCGTCTTCAGTTCCGAGCCATGCACCAACGCCCCTGCTCGTCATCAACAGACCGTCTACAGGTCCGCACCAGCTACCCGCAGCGCGCCTGGGTGGATCCGAAGGCGTGCCGAATGTTCCTAGCTGATCGGCCGTACTCGCTTTTTCAGCATGAACAGTCCTTCCTGCATGCTCGTCACGATGATCGTACCACTGTCGAAGAACGGATACGTGCTCCACGCGCCACCAAAGCCCGCACCGGTGCGATACGGGGACGTGTCAAACATGCCGACTTCCACCGGGTTGAGCGGGTCGGAGATGTCGAGGATGTGGAGTCCGTAGTTGTAGTTCGCCTGGTAGGTGAGGTCTCCCTTCACGTACAGGTTATGCGCACTCGCCGGGAGTGTTCCGAAGAACTCCCTCGCGAGTACCGGGTCTTCGAGCTCGTCGAGATTCCAGACGAGGGTTCTTGTCGTCTCGACGTTCCCGGCGATGACGTCACTCTCATCGTCCATGATGAAGTAGCGATGGTCTTCCGTGAGCCAGCCCTGGTGCATGTACGCAGGATTCGGATGTGAGGCGTTCGCGAGCTCGACCGGGTTTGATTTGTCGGTGACGTCCGAGATCTGGAACACGTTGCCCGACATGCGCAGGCAGATCTCCTGCCCGGTGAAATTGTCGTCGGGCCCGTGGTAGACGACGCACTGCGCGTCGTGGGTGCTTCCCGGATCGGAGCACCCGACGAAGTCCGGGTTCTGGGGATCGTTGATGTCGATCATGTGCAGACCCGAACAGCCGCGGCTCGTGAGATACGCGAAGCCGGTGTCTTCATTGATGATCACGTTATGGCTGCTCTCCACGACGTTGTTCGGAACGCCACGGTAGAGCACGTCAGAGTCGAACTTCACGGGCGGATCCATGACGTCCCGGAGACGTGTCAGATCGAAGATCTGCATCCCGTGCGCGCCCGCACCATCAGCCACGATGTAAGCATGGCTCTTGAACGTCTTGATGTCCCGCCAGAGCTGCGAACGAGGCGTGTTCGAGGTCTTCGGGAGGTCACCAATGAGGACGGGGTTCATCGGGTCGGTGATGTCGATGAACGAGGTGCCGTCGTTGCGACCGACCAGGGCGTATTCACGACCCGTCTCCCGATCGGTCCAGCCCCAGTTGTCATTCGCGCGGATACCGCGCGCGTCCTCGGGCGCGGTGAGCAGTGAGGTAGGCACGTACGCATACAGTTCGACGTCGGTGCACTCGAAGATGTCGACCGAGCCTTCTTCCGAGCAGCGGATCTCCTCACCGAGAACGGCACCCATCTGATCGGGCGGGCTCACGAGGATCTGCGACTGACCCCACTGTCCATCAGTACCGCGCTCGTACACGAAGACGCCGCCTGCCTGGTGATCGAGACCGGCGGCGGTGATGGCCGCTACGCCATTCGAGACCACGATACGGTGGCCAAACGAATCTTCATTGTTCGTCTCTTCCTCCGTGAACCGGAAGCGCTGCATCCCCGCCGCTGTTGCGACGAAGGTCTCTCCGGTCTCGAGGCCACGAGTGACCGGAGATCCGATCCACACGTCCGTACCGTCCACGGCGATCGCGGAGCCGAACACGTCACCCTCCTGGGCTTCGGGATGACCCATACGTCTCACCGTCGACCAGGAGTCGCCGTTTCGCTCGAAGACGAACACGGCGCCCATGCCCTGATCGTCGAACGGTGCACCGATCATGACCCGGTCGTCCTGGGCCACGATCGGTGCCCCAAAAGTCGCATCCGTGTTCGCGTCGACGGTCAGCTCACCTGCATGCTGCCATCCGCCGCCGTCCATGCGGAATTCGAATACCCGTCCTGCACCGTCCACGCCGTCTGCGCTCGTCGCACCCGGGGCTCCGACGAGGAGTCGGTCCCCGACAAACGTGATGGCTGCACCGAAGCCGTCGGCGTTCGCCTCAGCGGGTGAGGAGAAGCGCTGGCGCTCCGTCCAGCCGTCCGCGCTGCGCTGATACGCAATCACCTCTCCAGCCGGCTCGTCCGGAACGTCGTCCGTCGCCCTGCGCTGCCGCGGACGGAGGCGCGTACGATCGGTCGTCACGTGCGCGTGCCCTACGAGGAGCCAGTCGCCGTTGGCCGCGAGTGAGATCCCGTAGTCGACGCCGCAGTACCCGTTGTAGTCGCATCGAGCGTCGAGGCCAGCTGAGGTGTCCTCAGTCACCATCTCGTCAAACGACCAGCTCGCTCT
The DNA here is from genome assembly GCA_028823235.1 of Longimicrobiales bacterium. Classification (NCBI taxonomy): domain Bacteria; kingdom Pseudomonadati; phylum Gemmatimonadota; class Longimicrobiia; order Longimicrobiales; species Longimicrobiales bacterium. The sequence continues at coordinate 8,357 of JAPKBW010000037.1, forward strand.
GCTTCGCTCGTATGAGAACACGGCACCGCCGCGGTTTGCGACAAAGAGCGTGTTGTCTGCGAGAGCGAGCACCGCTCCGAACCCATCCGCGCGCTCGGCATCGGGAGCGGTAAGGATCGTCGTTTCGGCCCATTCGCTTCCAGTCTTGCCGTACACGTAGACCATGCCGGGCCGGAAGCTGTTGTTCGGCTCGCCGATCAGCAGAGCATCACCGTCGATGATGACGGAGTTGCCGAAGGACCCCGCCTGGGCAAATGCGGGTGAAGCCATCGCGGCGAGAGCGGCGAGGGTCAGTGCGAAACGACGGACACAAGTCATGACATCTCCGGGTCGGGGCAGTGAAGCTAGGCTACCGCCCGCTTGGCCTTGCGACAATGCAAGTGCGTCGTCGCGTGGCCTCGCATCGGCCGCGAACGACGTGTGGGGCGAAACGAGTTCTGGTTATCGGGCTTCGCCGGCTCCTCTCCTGAGCGGATGCGTTGGGAAGACCAGCGTGTCGTAGACCGCGTCCGCGGGTCGGATCCCGTCAGGAAAGTCCGACTCCTTGTCGGGATAAGCCGGGCGCTCGTGAGAGTTCACGTAGGCCGAGATGAGTCGGGCCTCTTCAGCCCGGCAGCTTCCGACATCGTCTTCTGGCAAGAACGGCAGATCGTGCGCCCCGCCTTGGGTTTACACGGTTTCTTGCCGGAAATCGGCGACTGCTAGCTCCGATTTGGGAGCAGGGGGTCCCCAGTTCGAATCTGGGCGCCCCGACTGATGGAAAGATTAGCCCCTCAACGACTTAGGTTGTTGGGGGGCTTTATCTATGGACATCGGATGGGCATCAAGTCACCCATAAGTCACCCGTAGGACCCGCTTCGAGGCCGATATCGACCTTGCCCGTCATCCCCCCCTTATTGGCGTCCACGGGGCGGTACTGGTGCAGGACCGCACACAGCGCCTCCACTGAAACGGCGTTCCCCGAAAAATATTTGGTAGCTCGGGCGCTGGCTGGCTAGTCTTCGCTCACTCCGTTATCCGGGCCACTGGACAGTCCCGGCATCCAGGATCGCATCCATCTCGGTCCTCATCTGAGTCGAGTAGCTGTCTCCTGATGTGGCGCGCTTGTTGAACAACACCACGTAGTTGATGCCGTCCCCCCGCTGACGGGCCAGCGTGTTAGTCCCGGGCAGGCTCCCGGTGTGGTTCCACCGCCACCCGGAACTCTCGGAGCCGGTCCGGCGCGTCCCGATCGCATCGCCAGCGACCTGGAATACCTCGAGGAACTCGAGGATCGTGCGGGTCGAGGCGACGAGTCCTCCTTGAGCGATGCGCGCCTCGTGGTCCCAGCCGCCGTCGGGTCGTCGGACAGTCGAGCCCTCGGGGTCGAAGACATTGGGTGCCATGCTGTCGTCATCGTACCAAGGCTCCCGTGGGTCCCGATCGGCCGGAAACGTCCGTCCCTGGACGATGTCCTCATGTGGGACGCCGAGCGGCTCGAACACTGTCTCGTACACGTAGCTCAGGTAGTCCCGGCCTGTGACCTCCTCGACGATGAGACCGAGCACCATGTACCCGATGTTTGAGTACTCGTCGCGCGTACCGGGCGTGAACTGCAGAGGCTGCCCCAGGATGTAGCGCAGCGTGTTGAGACGGCCCGGCGGGCTCGAGACCGACATCACTGATGCGATCGTGATCTCGCGATAAGTAAGGTCACCCGCGGCATCGCGATCCCACCCGCCCTCGTGCTGGAGGAGATGCCGCACGGTCACGTCTCCGAGGCGGTCATCGCCGAGCACGGGGAACGGCACCAGACCGAGTAGACCTCCATCGGGCTGGCCTACGTCGAACACCGCGTCGCTGAGCGTAAACATCCCATCGTCGATGAGCTGGCGGACGGCCGCTGCGGTGATCGACTTCGAGACGCTCGCGAGCCGCATCATCGCGTCGGATGCCAAAGGCACCTGATGAGCGGCGTCCTGCCACCCGAAGCCCTTCTGGTAGACGACCTCTCCATCCCGCATGATGCCGAGAGCTGCCGCTTCGATTCCGGTCGCCTCCATGAAGTTCACGATCAGTGAATCGAAGACTTCCAGCCCCGGCGGCCGGGTGATGGGAGCCGTGGTTTCCGAGCAGCCCGGGAGGGCAATCAACAACAGAGCCAGGACTCCCGCGTGGCACCGTGTTGCGGTCCGCCAGCCCGTCATCCGTGCGTTGCTCCATTCTACCGACATGACCCGAAGTTAAGCAGCCACAGGCTCTTGCTCCACTACATAATTATTTATCTACATAGTTATCTAGTTCTCGCATTAGGAAGTACATGAGTCTCAAGCACATCCTCTAGTCCCCTCCGTGGCACCCAGCCACACCTAGCAGTGTTCTGCTCGTCCTGAGTTGCGGGTACGAGTGGGGTAGGGGCAGAAT
>JAPKBW010000038.1 GCA_028823235.1 Longimicrobiales bacterium
CCGTCTACGGGGCGGTACTGTGAGAAGTCCGTCAGAACTGCGGCTTCGGCCCACGCCGCCTCGTCGAGCACCCCGTCGATGACCACGTCTTGGTCCATGCGGGGGACCATGACGTCCAGCTCTCCTCGACGGCCGCTGTATTCGGTTGTCGACGCAGGGACGACTACCTGAGGGGCGGGCCCGGCGGAGGGGACGAGTTGGAGCAGGGCAATTAGAGGGACAAGCATGAACGACGTCTTTCGGGCTCGGTCAGGGCGAGAATCGAAAAACCAATATCGCATAATTCAATCAGAACGTCGGTTCGTGGGACGTCAGCCAAGTCATGGACATGGGCTCCATGTTCTGCGCTGTGGTACGTAGCCGAGATGCCACTGGGGCTTGCGAGTGACTGGCCCAACCGCAGACTTTGGCTGTCCAGCTCCATTGACCCGTCATGCCTATGCGCCGCAGAGATTTCCTGTCTGCCCGATTCCCGCGCCAGTCGGTCACCGGGCCAAGTGTGTCATGGCGTCTGGCGTCGAGCTTCCCACCGAGCGCGGACCTGTTACACGGCGCGGCTTTACGCATCGGAGCGCGCGTCGAGGCGATGACCGACGGAAATTTCACGATCCGGACCTATGCGGCGGGCGAGCTGCTTCCATCGCTTCAGGTCATGGATGGGGTCATGCAGGGCACCGTTCAGTGTGGCCTGTCTCCGGGATACTTCTACATAGGGAAGCACCCTGCGCTGGCGTTCGACACGGCCATCCCCTTTGGACTCAACACGCGGCAGCAGGTTTCATGGCTGCACCATGGGGGAGGGCTCGATCTCGTCAATTCGGTTTACGCCGACTTTGGTGTCCGAAGCATTATCGCAATCGCGAGTCCCGCCCAGATGGGAGGATGGTTTCGGGAGCCGATCGGAGATCTCGCCGACCTAGCCGGACTCAGGATGCGGATCCCTGGCTTCGGGGGGGAGATCATGTCTCGCCTAGGGGTGACCGTTCAGGTGCTGGCAGGTGCGGAGATCTACCCGGCGCTGGAGAGAGGTGCGATCGACGCGACAGAGTGGGTCGGTCCGTATGACGATGAAAAGCTGGGACTCCATCAGATCGCCAAGCACTACTACTACCCGGGGTGGTGGGAGCCAGGCATGACGATGGGCCTGCTCGTGAATCAGAAAGCGTTCGACGAATTGCCGCCGACGTATCAGAACGTGCTCGAGACAGCGTGTGCCGACACCGCTGCCGATCGCCTGGCGATCTACGACGTCGAGGAACCGAAGGCGATGAAGCGCCTGGTCGAGGACCATGGCGTTCAGCTGCATGAGTACGCGCCAGATATTCTCGACGCGGCGTGGAAGGAGTCGAACGCGTATCTGGAGGAGCAGGCAGCCGAAGACGAGACCTTTCGGCGAGTCCACGCCTCATGGAAATCGTTTCGCGCTTCTGCCTTCCCATATGCAGCGGGGAACGAATTGTCCTATCAGCGAAACGCATTTCCCCGCGCGCGCTAGGAAGCAGCCTGCGCGGGCTTGTGTCCTAGTCCGAATCGCCCAGATAAAGAGCTTCTAGGGGCGGTATCCGGCCGCCGTGTTATCTGCATCGGCATCGCGTTAACCCGCTTGAACAGAAAAACAGGACCGCCTCTGACGGTCGTCACAATGTGCTTGATCCTGGGCACACTCACAGCGATTCTGCGAGGCCGTTTCCTTCTGGTCCATCTGGAGAACCCCACGGACGGGGAGATCCTAGAGATGTTCGTGAATGATTTCGACTCCGAGGAATTCGTGATTTCCTGCGTCGCCGACGATGTTGCGAACGAGTTCGCCGATGCCGAGTGCCTCGTCTGGCACGACGGTGTCGGCCCCGGAAACGCCCTTGGGGAAGCGCATTTTCCACCCAGTGTCTGGGCAGAGGCCGAGGCGCGCTGGGCGAGTTGGGACGACAGATGACGGGGGTTGTACACACGCGAACGCAGATCGGGTGTGTACTTCAGTGTCGAGGTGAACACCAAGGAAATACGAGCTAGCATGACGGTAGGAAGCTTCACGGAGAGTTTCTCTCCTGTCGTATTCCCGTTGTCGGTGCTCGCACTTCGCCCTGTCGGCCCTTATCAGTCTGCGGCTACGTCTCCCCGTGTCTGGCACGGCGTGATCTTCACCGGACACACCTTCAATTCGGCGGTATCCGTGACGGGGTCGTAGCCGGACCCTGTCAGGATGTTCACCGGGACATCGTTGAAGGAGAACGAGCTGAACACGGTGCCGCGCGGCGACCGCGTAGTCGCTTCGACTTTTACAGTGACCATACCTCGTCGACTCGACATCTCGACCCAGCCGCCGTCCTTCGTTCCCCACGCAGCGACATCGTCTGGATGGATCTCTAGGGTTTCTTCAGACAGGAGATAGTCGATCCCCGCAGATCTTCCGGTTTGCGTGCGTGAGTGATAGGCCTCGAGTCGGCGTCCCGTAGTGAGCCACACGGGGTATTCATCGTCGATCGTCTCGGCTGGGTCACGATATCTGATCAGCTTGAAGATCCCTCGACCGTTCACGAATCCGTCTTCGTGCAGTCGCGGTGTGCCGGGATGACCTTCTTCGGGCACAGGCCACTGGTACTCGCCAAATGCGATACGATCCCAGTTCAGTCCTGCGTAGATCGGTGACAGTGAACACAACTCGTTGAAGACGTCGCTGGCGTCCTCGTAGTCAAAGCCCTTAAAGCCCATTCGTTTCGCGATCTGGGACACGATCCACCAATCCGGCTTTGCTTCACCGGGAGGGGGAACGGCTCGTCGCAGGCGTTGCACGCGACGCTCCGTGTTGACCTGTGTGCCATCTGTTTCCCCGAATCCACTAGCGGGAAGGACCACGTCAGCGAACTCGGCGGTCTCGGTCATAAAGAGGTCGCACACTACGAGGAAGTCCAGCGACTCAAGTGCGTGCTCACAATGTGCCCGATCCGGGTCGGTCACGACCGTGTTCTCGCCATCGATGATCATGGCGCGGATCTGCTCCCCGGCCTGCTCGAGCGCACGCACCTTGGTGATACCCGTTTGGAGGTCGACTTCACGTCCCCACGCGGCGGCGAATTTCGCTTGCATCGCGGGGTCGGTGACCGACTGGAAGCCAGGGTAGCTGTTCGGGATCGCTCCGACATCGCCGGCACCCTGGATGTTGTTCTGCCCACGCATGGGGTTAATGCCGGTGCCTTCCCGGCCGATGTTGCCAGTCATCAGCGCGATGTTGCACAGGCTCTGGACGTTATCGACACCGCAGATGTGCTCGGTGATACCGAGGGTATAGTAGATCGCACCTCGATCGGCCTGCCCGTAGAGCATCGCGGCCTCTTCGATCATCGCAGGGTCGAGGCCCGTGATCGTCGACGCCCACTCCGGTGTAAACTCCTTCACGTGCTCCAGAAACGCTTCGGCCTCTGCCGTTCGCTCCGTGATGAACCCCTCGTCGACGAGCCCCTCGCGCTGGATGACGTGGGCCATGCCCAGGAGAAGCGCGGCGTCGGACCCCACACGCAGCGGTAGGTGGATATCCGCCATGTCGGTTAGTCCGATCGCACGCGGATCGGCCACAATCATCTTGGCGCCGTTCGCGATCGCCTTCTTCAGACGAGTCGCTGCGACGGGATGGCACTCTGTCATGTTCGTCCCGATGCAGAAAATCACATCGGGCTTTTCCATGTCCTTGAGCGGATTCGACATGGCACCGCGACCAATGGTTGCCGCCAGACCGGCGACTGTAGGAGCGTGTCAGGCACGACTGCAATTGTCGATGTACGAAGTCCCTAACCCCGCTCGCACCAATTTCTGCATGGTGTAGCCGGCTTCGCTCGGTGCTCTGCCGGAGGCGACGGCATACACGCTGTGCCTCCCGTGTTCGTTCACCGCCTCGAGCAGGCCCGCCGCAGCCTTGTCCAGCGCTTCGTCCCACGTCGCAGGAACGAGCTTGCCTTCGTCATCTCGCACGAACGGAGTCTTCAACCGGTCGGGATGATGCACGAAGTCGAAGGCGAACTGACCCTTAACGCAGAGAGCGCCTTCGTTCGCCGGACCATCCATCGCCGGCTGAATTCCAACGATCTGGTCGCCCTTTGTCATGATGTCGACGGCGCAGCCAACCCCGCAGTACGGGCAGATGGAGCGCGTTTTTTCGACCGGCTTCTCGATATCCTTGGCGCGTAGCGCCTTCAGGTCCGCGAGAGCTCCCGTCGGGCAGGTTTGAATGCACTGTCCGCAGAAGGTGCACGAGGAATCCTTGAGAAGTCCCCCGAACTCCGTTGTGATCTGTGTATCGAAGCCACGATTCATGATCGAGATCGCATAGTCGCCTTCCTGCTCGGCGCACACGCGTACGCACCGATAGCACGAGATGCAGTTCTCGTAGTCGCGTAGGATGAACGGGTTCGGATCGTCGGGGCGAGACGTTCCGGACTTGTGGCCCTCGAAGCGACCGGAGCGGGCGTCGTACTGATCGACGAGCGTTGCCATTTCCTGGGATGCGTACCCCGACAGTTCGTCGACGTCGACTTCACGATTCTCCGAGGTCACGAGCTCGAGCAGCACGCGCCTGTGCATTTCGAGCGAGCTGCTCTTCGTCGTGACGCGCATGCCCGGTTCCGCTTTCGTGGTGCAGGAGGCGACCGGATTTCGGGCACCTTCGAGCTCCACCACGCAGAGCCGGCACGCTCCGAAGGCCTCGAGGCGCTCGTCATAGCAAAGTGTCGGGATCTCCTTCCGATGCCGCTCGGCCACCTGATAGATCGTCTCGTCACGGGAAAAGGAGACCTTTTCACCGTCGAGATGGATCGTGCGTCCGTCATCATTCATCGTACGTCGTTCTCCTGACTGACATGTGCCTTGACCTCTGCGGGAAAATACCGCAGCAGGCTTTCCGTAATCAGCGGCGCGGCCTGTCCGAGCCCGCACGCCGATGTCTCTTTCATCGTTTTGTTGAGGTCATTCACCTCGTCGAGCCACGCGGTCAGGTCATCGGGCCCCACGTCTCCTGCGAGTCGTTCGGTGAGTCGCTGGGTTCCGATACGGCACGGAAAGCACTTCCCGCACGACTCCTCAGCGAAGAACTCCATGGCCATATGCGCGATCGCAATCATGTCCCGGGTGTCGTCGAAGACCATGATCCCGCCTGCGCCGAGGAATGATCCGCGCGCCCGAATGGATGGTTCGTCCAGCGTGACATCTAGGTCATCACCGGCGAGGAATCCACCGGACAGGCCAGCCATCGTGACCGCCTGAATCGAGCGCCCGCTCGCGCAGCCGCCGGCCCACTCATTGAGCAATGTCGAAAGGGGCATGCCGAGTGGCACTTCGTAGTTGCCGGGGCGTGCGATGTCTCCTGAAAGGGAGATCACCTTTGTGCCCGCCTGGTCACCTAGTCCGAGCCCCCGGTACCAGTCGGCGCCATGCAGGACGATCGGCGGAATTGACGCGAGCGTTTCGACGTTGTTTACCGCAGTCGGCGTGCCCTCGTACCCGTGGGTGACGGGGTAGGGCGGGCGATTGCGTGGGAACGGGTGTTTTCCTTCGAGCGAGTTGAGCAGCGACGTTTCCTCACCGCAGATGTAGGCCCCGGCACCACGCCGAACGTAGATGTGGATACTCTGGCCTGAGCCGAAGACGTCATTTCCCAGAACCCCCGCTTGCTCAGCCTGGGCGATTGCACCTTCGAGGAGTGCCTCGGTTTCCGGGTATTCGTATCGGAGATAGAGAAACGCACGCGGCGCTCCTGTCGCGTAGCAGGCGAGTGCCATTCCTTCGAGCACCGCGTGCGGGTCGTGGTCCATGAGGGCGCGATCTTTGAAGCATCCAGGCTCGCCCTCGTCCGCGTTACAGACCACGGTCTTGGGTCCACCGTCAGCCTCGGCGACTGCTCGCCACTTGCGACCAGTCGGGAAGCCTGCGCCACCCCGGCCTGCCAGGCCGCTCTCATCGATCATCGTGAGCAGCGCTTCGGGGGACATTTTTGTGACAGCCTTCTCCAGGGCGTCGTATCCACCCGAGCTACGGTAGCCGGCAAGCGTCTTTCGATCAGCCTCACGGATGTGGGCGAAGACGCACTCGTCGATCCCTTCAGGTGGAGCCGGAGGCATCGGCGTCGCACGGATGTCCATCGCATCGGCAGACAGGCCTACCAGCGTTGTGTTGCCTCGAAGAACTGGGATCGGTTCGTCGCATCGTCCGCTGCACGCCATCCCAGTGGCACCCTCGATTGAATCGAGGAGATCGTGAGCGCCGTGAAGGCAGCAGATGGGGCCGGTACATACACGAGAGCCTTCGAGCCCGCCGGGTTCGCGAGAAAAGTGATGGTAGAATGTGATCGTGCCAAACAGGTCTGCGATCGGAATCCGCAGGCCTTTGGCCACGGCGCGCAGCGCTTCCTCGCTGAGGTGTCCGTCGCGCTCATGGAGTCGGTGCAAGAGCGGAAGAAGTGGGGCGGGCTCCGACTTGGCTTGTGCGATCAGCTCGTCGGTGGTCGGCGTCATTCAAGCCTGTGCAATTTAGGGAGATAGGGGGTATGAGTCAGAATTGCAGGCTTGCCGTCTCTGCACAACAACCTTGACTCGTTTCGGACACCGGCGCGGCCCCGAACGAGTCGGATCATGTCAGCACGCTAACCTTTTCTTGACCCGGCTTGGCCGGTGGATGTGAGGAGACCCCAGGCCATCCCTAGGTGTGCGGGCAGTGCCAAGGCAAAGAACATCGCGTTCTGATGTTGAGACGTGGGGATGATCTGCCAAACCAGACCCAAGCCTCCGACTGCGGCTATGGTGAGGGCCAGCCATGAGCTGACCGGCCTCCACCGAGGGCGCATCGACGAGAGCACCAACGTTGCCGCGAGCCCCAATAACAGTGGGTTGAACAGGAACAGATTTTCGTTCCGGTAGGCGAAGGTGTGATCAGTGAACAGGAGGAGGACGAGAATCGAGCCCAGAATGCCCCCGGATATGGTCCATACCAGTGCCAGCAGGGTTAGTGCCCGTCGCGCAGGCGTCGATGCCTGCACACTCGGTAGTGCCAGTGCGGCGAACGAGAGCCCTAGTCCAAGTCCCCCGAGGAGAAAGAACAGGAACCAGCGCAAACCGTCCGGAGGCTCTGAGGTTCGAAGTTCGCCCCCGCCCACCTGCTCGGAGATAACGAGAGGTCGGGTGCCGCCGTTCGGGCCAGTGACTCGGACGTTTCGGAGCTGATCCCGTAGCGTCAGCGGGAGGAACATCTCCTCCCAGACCGAGATCGGCGCGTCGGTGTGCTCCCCAAGCAGCAGGTCTACGCCTGTCGAGATCAGCGGATCGGCCTGTGTGAATTCCCTGGTGTGATCTCGATAGGTCGCGTGGCTGCCGAGTGCCCGAAACTGATCCTCGAGTGCTCCGTTGAGAACTAGATCCAGGATGTTCCGGATGCGAGTCGAGCAGTTGTCGAGGTAGTACTGATAGATGTACTCACGATTGTCGGGCAACGCGTTGATGGCAGCGAGCGTCTGCAGTTCCTGCTTCTGGGCTGGCGTGAGGTTCAGCTCCTGAAGGACGACCCGTCGATCCGCGTTGGTGTACATGTCGACCATCGCGTCGGTCTGAAACGCAGCCATGCGGTAGAGCATCCGGCCTTGAAGAAAGCGCGAGACGAAGCTGACCTGCTTGAAGTCGAAGATGCCCCAGTTATAGGAGATATCTCTGCCTGTTCGGGTATTCAGGACGCGCAGGGCGTTGTGCCCGTACCGCTCCCATATCTCGTGTCCTGGCCCGGCGGTGACCAACCAGACGCGGAGGTCCTCACCAGGCAGGTAACTGGACTCTTCCGTGCGCTCGCCAGAGGCATCATCTAACTCTTGAGCAGCACTGGCCGCTGGCGTGCTCGCGAATAGTACGAGGACGAACAGGATATGGGTGCGCAGGATATGGGTGATGCGAGACGTCATGAACTCTCCCGATGGCTCAATCTGGCAGAATCAGTACGGCTGATTCAAGCGACGCGTTCCCAGCGTCGAAATATGTATGGTGGCATCCAGTTTCTCTGAATAGCTTTTTGGCGTTGGCTTTCCGTTTGTCCGCAGGGGACTGAAATGAAAAAGATGCTGCTCGCAGCTACGATGGCCGCGGCTGTTTTCGCACCGTCGTCCGCCGAGGCCCAGGTCAGTGGTTTTGGCGTCGGCCTCGTGGCTGGCGAGCCGACGGGTCTTACGGCTCGGGGCCAGTACGGGAGCAATTCGTATCAGTCGCATGTGGCGTGGTCTTTCAAAGGCGAGGGCAATCTGAGCATTTCGCTCGACTACCTGCGGTCGTTCGAGAACGCCGAGAATATTCCGCTGTATGTGGGCCTTGGGCTCGGAACCAGCTTCGCGAGTGAGGCAGTCACGAGTGAATTCGGACTGAATGCCCGCGTTCCGGTTGGGGTAAGCATCACGTTGAACTCTGCGCCCGTCGAGATCTTCGGAGAATTCGCGCCGGGTCTGGCGATCCTGCCGGAGATCGGTTTCTACTGGGGACTCGCGGCCGGCGGTCGCTACTACCCCCCAAGCTGATGAGGGCCGGCCCTATCCAAGCTCAACGCAACCCGGCCGTCTTTTTTTCGATTTCTCTGAGTGGACTCAGCGGCTTGGGCTACGTAGACCGAAAGCCGTTCGCAGGCGACCAGCTGGCGGAGATCCTTAACCGCGCGATCGCAGCTAACGGTGGCTGAACCGCGCAGGGGCTTTCGCCCACTTCTCGTTCTGACCGCGTGGCTGGTCGGTCTATTCATCGCCGTGATGACGGGGATGCTGTCCGCCTATCTCGTTCTTAGCGTGCTCTATACCGGATCGCAGGTCGTGAGCAAACTGCGGCGGCGCGACCGGCGAGCGGTCAGGCAGGTGGATTCGGGCCCGACGATCGGGCGCCACTAGCTGCCAGCAGCCTCCGCCG
>JAPKBW010000039.1 GCA_028823235.1 Longimicrobiales bacterium
AGGGATCTCGTCCGAGAATCGTATGGCGCACGTCGCGTCTCCAACAGGATCAGTCTTAGCGTGTCGATGAGCCGGCAACCGGGGAGCGTGAGTCGGCCGCACTCCATGCGTGAGCCGTCACGCTGCGTGCTACCATCGACTGGCCTTCACCGTGCGGCATACGGCCCATGCATCGCCTTGACCGTGCAGAATACTGTTCCGAGTTCGGAGGAGTTCACTCACAGATCGCGAACAACATGTTGAACCCGGCAGGAGGGTTCGAGTTTATCAACACAGCCTCATACGATAGGCCCTAAGCAGCGGGGCCAATAAATCACCGCCATCCCCTCAGTGGGGCTGTCCAATCAGCTCTGCGCCCCGTGTGCTGGAGGGCTCAAGCCTCCACCACCATTGCGTTGGAAGCGGCCTGCGCCGCGGCCAGACTTCGGTGAGCGTGTCCGCTTCGTAAAGCCGCCCGTTCTTCATTACAAATTCGATCGACGTACTGTTTTCCAGTGATTCGAGCGGGTCGGCACCCAGGACTTGGAGGTCAGCCAGTTTGCCGACCTCGATCGAGCCGATATCTGATGCAAGGCCAATGGCATCCGCGCTCATGAGCGTGGCCATGCTCAGTGCCGCGTGATTGTTCATCCCGCCGGACGCCATCATCCACAGCTCCCAGTGGACACCCAGCCCCTGGACCTCACCGTGTGACCCGAGACCGAGTTGGCCACCAGCATCCATCCACTTCTTCAACTGCTCAGCATGAAGAAAGTGGGGGTATTGGTCATCGCGAAACCAATCGGTGCTCTTCCACTTATCGAGCTCGTCGTGCGGGGTGAAGTATTTGAGTCGCTCTACCTCATCCATGTTCGTGCGTGTCAGGTAGTACTGACGGCCGGACGGCCCTCCGTAGGCAACGATCAGCGTTGGCGTGTAGACCAGACCGCTGAATGCACCCAATTCGACAACGTCTTGATAGAAGGGGCTGATCGGCAGAGAGTGCTCAAGGCCGGCGTAACCGTCCTGCATGAGCGTGAGGTTCATGGTGAAATTGGAACCACCCTCGGTCGTGGGAGTGAGGCCGAGCTCATTGGCGGCCATGATCACCCACTGGCGCACTTTGCGGTCGCCCGCGAGGTACTGCTTGATCGTCTGCGTATTGAAGTGGTCTGCGTAGCGCCTCACGACGTCGCGAGCGTCGTCGAGACTCGTGATACGATCAGCGCCGAATATGCCCGGGCCAGTCGAATAGAGACGTGGGCCGATCAGCTCACCCGCTTCCATGAGATCGACGTACGACAGAATATCCTCTGTTGACGTCTGCGGGTCCCGCTGGGTCGTCACGCCGTACGCGAGTTGGGCGAGGAACTGAGACACCTGGCTCCGGTGCACGCCCCAAGCGACCCATGTGTGCGCGTGGATGTCGACATAGCCCGGCATGATCGTCTTGCCCGACATATCGCGAACATCGGCACCCTCCGGAATCGGAACCGTGCCCGTCGCTCCGACTCCGACGATCCTGTTGTCGCGCACAACGATATCGCCCCGCTGAATTACCTCGTCGCCGCGCATGGTGATAAGGCGCGCGCCTGTCAGGACAACAGTCCCTCGCGGCTTGTCCTTGAGTTGGGTAATCTCGATGTCGAAGCGGGCAGCCTCATACACGGGGGCACCTTCCTCCTCCCCTTCTTCATCGCTCTCTTCATCGTCCTCATCAGCGGAGGCGGCGTCCTCACCATCTGCCGTCGCCTCGATTCGGGCGGCCTCGAGTGAGTCGGCGATCGCCAGGTCGGCGACCGCTACATCGTACTCGAAGAAGCTCCTTCCGATCGAATAATGCGCCACAGCTCCATCATTTCTCCACCCGACGAAGTCCCCGCCGACTCGCGTGAGACGACGGGTCGGGACCGACGACGATGATGCTACGGAGACGGTCGGAGCCTCACCTCCTACTGGAGGAACCGTAATCAGAAAGACGTTGCGGTTCGCGCGAACGATCGCGTGTCTGCCGTCGGGCGAGAGCACCACTTCGTCTGGGGTGCCCCCACCACCCCCCTGCACCGACGGGGCGGTGACCTTCACAACGGTCTTGATATCCGTGCCATCGTAGCGCATGGAAAGGAGCCCTTCGGAACCCGCCCAGGCATAAATGCGGTCGACATCCGGTCCGAAGTGGGGGGCGTTTCTGCCTTCCTGAGTCGCCCCTCTGCCAACCCATGTAATGCGTGTCGGCTCACCGCCATCGGCAGGTAGCCACACGTACTCGAGCTCGGCAGCGCCACTGTGATTCCCGAAGTCTTCCAGTGTGCGCATCCGGTGCATCTTCGAACCGCGCACCGCGACGATACGTGTCCCGTCCGGCGAGTACGCGAGTTTGTCGAAGAAAGCGGGCGTCGGAGTCAGAAGCTCCGGTTCGCCGGCTCCGTCCGAGAGCACCCGGTGGATCTGGCCCCCGACCGAGTCGTTCCAGGTAGCGAACGCGATGTAACGGCCGTCGGGCGACCACACAGGGGCGTGCTCTACGTCCCCGGACTCACTTAGACGAACTGCATTTCGGATCGTTGGGTGTTCGTCACCCTCCGCAGGATCACGGTCTGGCATCTCCGCTACCCAAAGGCGGTCGAGAGCAGCGAAGGCGAGCCGAGACCCGTCGGGCGAGGGACGAGCGCCGCGAATCTGCGAAACGGTGAGCGTGGAATCGTTGATCGGGTAGTCGTACTTCACGAGCGGACCGAGTTCCTGCTCAACGTGCGCCGTGAAGGGGATTTCGCTCGTGGCCCCCGACGGGATCTCGACACGCATGATCTTTCCGCCGTAGCTGGTGATCAAGGCTCGCGAGTCCGGTGTAAACGCAGAGCCCGGATAGACGTCACGGTCTCTCGTTCCGCCTCCCTTCGAGTCATCGCGTTGCACGTCCATGACGAGCCAGCTGTCGGCGCCAGTCTCCAGATCGATCAGCTTGAGGGCTTCGCGAGCATCCCAGCGGGTGGCGTACACGAGCCAACGGCCGTCAGGGCTCGGGACCGGTCGAAACGCTCCTTCGAGTTCGTGCGTGCGCACGTGAACACGATTCGTTTCCCGGTCGAGTTGGCCAATCTGGTAGGCTCCGACAAGGCGTTGAGAGCTCCTCGACTGAGAATGATCCCGCCCGAATTGATCTTCCCACGGATCTAGTGATTCAGTTGCGAAGCCGCCGCCCAGATTTCCACGCACATTGACCCACACGAAGCGCTCATCAGGCGCCATTGCCGCGCCGTGGTGGGCGGGCGGCGCGGGGGCTCCCTCCTCTCGGTGACCCGTGACCTGCACCCCCGAGCCTCCGTCTTTGTGGTAGAGCCAGAGCTGGGTGCCTTTGGTCGTCATTACATACTCGCCATCCGGCATCCAGATCGGCGAGACGTAGTTCTCTCGCTCATCCGTGGTGAGAGCCCGAGGGTTCGTTCCGTCTGCGTCTGCGATCCAGAGATTTTCAGAACCGTTGCGGTCACTGACGAAAACGAGGTGCTTACCGTCCGTCGAGTAGCGCGGCTGCATGTCGTACGCCTGGCCGCTCGTGATGCGGGTCGCATCGCCTCCGGAGGCGGGCAGCGCATACAAGTCGCCGAGCAGCTCGAAGACGATTGTTTCACCGTCTGGCGACAGGTCCAAAGAGATCCAGGAACCCTCGTCCGTTGTGAACTCGAGCGTGCGCGTCGTAATCAGCGGCAGGGACTCGGATTGCCGGGCGGCGGCGGCGGAACTGTCGTTCTCCGCCTCGGTCTGGGCAGCGATCGCGGTGCCCGTGAAGAACGATACGAACGTCCAAAGAAATACACGCTTTAGTCGGTACATCGTCCGTGGCACTCCATGTTTATTCAAGAAAATCGAGCGTCGCCTAGGGGGGACCGCAGAAAGAGTGGGCCGGCAGGAGGGGATCCGCCACGTGTCCCGATAGACTCGACACCTACACCGTCCGTCCCCTGCGTCCCTCCCCGGAGTGCTCCGACTCCAGAACCGTTTCCTCTCAGCGTTTGGCACGGCTACGGCGATCAACACCAAACATGCCACGGCCCGGCTGGCTGCGAAGGCTCAGGCGACGTTTCCGCGTGACAGCTTCCAACTCAACGGCCTCTGGCAAGCGCCCTGCGGCTCTCGCATCGGTCAGAGATCGCACTCATCCGTGCCAGACTGCCGTCAGGTGAACCACCCCTCCTCTTCGAGGCGCGACCAAATTATCTGCGCCACACGCCCACCCTCGGACACGATGCGATCGGGATCCTCCGTCACAAATACACCGTCAAACACCTGCGGTCGGCCGTCCGTCATGACCAGTCGAACGGCTTGGCCGTTGGCGTAGAGGAGGTTGTGGAGCGGCTCTGGTGGAGCGCTGCCCGACCCGACCAGGAAGCCACTCACGTCGACGGCCACGAGGTCGGCAGCGGCGCCCCGCTCGATGCGACCCAAGTCCGGTCGCTCCAATGCGTCGGCCGCGATCGCGGTGCAGCCGTGGACGGCCTTATGCACGGTTGGCGCCTCTACCGCCGGCCCGCCTGAGTTGCCAGAGAGGAGGGCCGCGCGTGCCTGACCATAGAGGACGGCGAGCTTGAGGTTCTCGATCATGTCGTTGCTGTGCGTGTCGATGCCGATGTTCACCGCGACGCCAGCCGCGATGGCTTCGGGCCAGGGCTGCGTCGCGCCGCCCGCCCCGCCTGCCGACGGGCATGTCGAATACACGGCCCCGGCGGCGCGCAGAATCGGTGCGTCCACATCCCAATCAGGGGCCGTAAAATGGGCGCCGAAGAACGGGCCTTCGAGGAGTCCTGCCTCTGACAGCCACTGGGTCGGCGTCCGTCCCCACCGTCGGAGGATCGTTTCGGTCTCCCGGGCGCCCTGCGAGAGATGCGTGTGAACTCCCGTCCCCAGTTCGACGGCAGCAGAAGCGATGACGGCCAGTGTTCGTGGCGTGTGCGTGTCCGCGGCGTGCGGGGTCATCATGCCTTGGACGAGACCACTCCGCCCAAGACTGCGCGCGAAGTCCAAGTTGTCCCCGATCTCGGCGAGCGTCGCTTCTTCCGAGGCCGCGAGATCTTCGTCGTTCCCGAACCAGATCGGGAAGAGTCGACCGATGCCGGGCACCATCCCCCCGACCCAACCTCGCGCCCCCAGACGTTCCGCCACTCGGGCATAGCTGCGGGCCTGCCGGAGGCTCATGCTCATTTCTACCTGCGCAGTGCAGCCGCTGCGCAGAAGCTCGGCCAAGTTGTACGCCGTAAGCGCGTCGAGCTGATCGTCATCCAACTCGTTCTCTACGATCTCGAGCGGCCGAGCGTACGACCGCCCACCCTCGATGAGTCCACGCGTGGACGATCCTCCAGCTACGTGCGTGTGGCCACTGATCAGGCCGGGAAGCAGGAGCTGTCCGGTCAGGTCAATCTGGTCGCCGCCGGCAATCTGACCTCGTTGCACCTCAACGACCAGGTTTCCCTCGATGCGAACCGAGACACCGTGTACGACTTCGGGAACACCGTCCGGGCCGTCCAACCAGGCAGAGGCGTCGCGCAACACCATGTCGATGACCCGTCCGTCTCCGCGGGTGGCAGGGCGTCGTGCATGATTGTCGGGCGAACGGAAGTCGGGGCCGCTCAGCGCGCTGCCCATACCCAGTCCGGCGAACGCCTGGAGGGCGCGTCGACGCTTCAGTTGGACACCCGCGTCTTCAGTTCGTCGAAGAAGTTCAGGGCGATGTGCACAGGGGCTGCCTTCAGGTGGAGATAGAGTTGCCCCTTGTCGTCGGCCGAGCCACGAGCATAGAGGCGTCCGTCCCGGACTTCCGGCTCGAACGGGGGCGAATCCCAGAGGTCCAACGGCTCGGCAGGTTGCACGTCGTAGTGACCATAGACGAGGATGGCCGGAGCGTCGGGTCCGGCTTCCCGCGACTCTCCCAGGACACTGGGATGACTAGGCGTCTCGATGAACTCGGCCTCGAGTCCTCCGAAAACCATCTGAGCTCGTAGCCACTCGGCGCCATGGCGGGTATCGCCGTCGTGATCAGACCTGGCGCTTACGAACGGAATCCGCCGGAAGTCGAACATCTTCTCCGTGAAGCGCTGCAGACCAGCTCCGATGTACTCCTGAACGTCTCTCATCGGTGGTTTGGCAGCCTTTGGATTCATGCTTGCTCGAGCGTCCGCACAATATCCAGGGCTCGTGCGATGTCATCCGGGCTTACATAGAGGTGCGCACACAGTCGCACCCTTCGATTATTCCGCTGGGCACGCACCCGGATCTTCCCTTCCCATAGCGCGTCCTGTAATTCGTCCGCCGTCTTGTTCTCCAGGCCGAACGTGGTGGCCCCGCCAAACATGTCGGGATGCGTACTTGTATAGATGCGGGTGTTGGGGATTTCCTGAAGACCCTCATGCAACTGTGTGGTCATGGCGTTATTCCAACGCGCAATGCGCTCGACTCCAAGTTCGCGGTTGAAATCGAGGGCCGCCTTCAGTCCAAACAACAGGGCTGGGCTGCCGGTGCCATATTGCATGAATCGGAAGGCATCGTCTTCACGGTTGTCATAGTTGTAACTGCCGAGCGTGGCCCAGAGTTCTTCCTGCCGTGAGCGCTCGATGTACAAGATGCCGGTACCCTTTGGCGCCAGCAGCCACTTGTGTGGGCTGGACACATAAGCGTCACAGCCCAGGTCTTTCACGTCGACAGGCATTTGCCCCAGAACCTGCGCCCCGTCCACGATCGAGAATATGCCCCGATCTCGGGCCAATCGGCATAATTCCTTGGTCGGCAGCCGATGGCCAAAGCCCGAGGTTATCTGGGAGAACATGATCACTTTTGTTCTCCGCGTGATCGCATCCGCGAAGGCCTCCAGCACCCCTTCGGGGCCGTTTGCCACAGCCGTGTCCAGGTTGATCTCCTTCACGACGGCCCCGTATCTCTTTGCCATCAGCCTGAAGGGCCCGAAGCTCCCGCCGTGTTCCTGGTCGGTGAATATGATCTCGTCACCAGGACTATACGTCATGCCGTTCGCCAGGAAATTCATGCTCATGGTGGCGTTCTGCGTGAGGGCGACTTCCTCCATATCGGCACCGATGAAGCTGCCGACATCCGCGCGGATGTCTTCCCGAGGCTGATACCCCGTCAGTGGTGCGCCAATCGGAGTGTAGTAGGGCCAATCTGGTAACTCGGCCTCCAGGCGCCGCAACTCGTTCGTTTGTGCGTCCAAGACCCCGCGCGGCATCGCGCCGAGGGTGCCGGTGTTGCAGTAGGCAACTTCGGTGGGGAACAAGAACTCGCGCCGGGCGGCGGCGAAGACTTCCGCATCGTCGTCACCAGCCTTCGACGTGAAATTGCCGTTACTGCTGACTCCCGCTTCCAAGCCCGTGCGACTTGCCGCCAGCAACACTGCGCTACCGCTCAGCGAAAGGAACGCGCGTCGTCCCAATGAATCCGTCATGACGTCATCCCCATTACCCAATCCTTGGCTCGTTTACACTTCTAACCAACCTGGAGCCACCCAACTGGGGATGGAGTACTCGATCCGTCACCAGAGGTTGAACGCTCGCCGAGTTCAGACTCGATGCGGTAGCGGCTCAGTGGGGCCAGGGTCGGTGTCACTCACAGGGAGAAGATGCCTCCTGCGCCCTCGATCCGCGAGCGATCTGAAGCTGTGCGAATACTCACCGACTGCTCTACGGCAACACCAGCGGCAACCCCGAGCGCTGAAGGGCTCACGCTCACCGGCCTCGGCGCCACCACTCGTACAAGATCAGAGCCGTCACGAACGCGCCGACCACGACCGTGATCGACACGCTCATGCCAACTCCTCCTTGATGGGGACTGCGGAATTGAGTTTGCGGGACGGTTGAGTCACGTCATGCTGCCGCGC
>JAPKBW010000040.1 GCA_028823235.1 Longimicrobiales bacterium
AGTTGGTTAGAGCGCTACGTTGACATCGTAGAGGTCACAGGTTCGAATCCTGTCGCGCCCACTAGGTATTGATCAAAGGGCTCGACGCGAACGATCGAAGGAGAAAAATCCAGCCCGTCGCGCCCTCGCGAACAAACAAGAAATCGAGCAATGGGGCCGTAGCTCAGTTGGGAGAGCGCAGCGTTCGCAACGCTGAGGTCAGGGGTTCGAGCCCCCTCGGCTCCACTTACGTTGCCACCATAGCTCAGTTGGTAGAGCACGTCACTCGTAATGACGGGGTCGTCGGTTCAAATCCGACTGGTGGCTCTTAGTTGGTGTTTAGCCCTGTGGTGTAATTGGCAACACGCCTGATTCTGGTTCAGGAGAGTCTAGGTTCGATCCCTAGCAGGGCTACTGTGATTCGCGTGGAAGATCGCGTGTTTCGTGGGAGGGATGGCCGAGTGGCTTATGGCGACGCCCTGCTAAGGCGTTGGTGGCAACACCGCGTGGGTTCGAATCCCACTCCCTCCGTGAAGGGCACTCGACGGTACGTTCCCTGGTCGAGCGCAGGTCGTGTGCCGGACCAATAGCGGCCGAATTGGACGGGTGGCCGAGTGGCTTAAGGCGCACGATTGGAAATCGTGTGGACATTGTCCGCGTGGGTTCGAATCCCACCCCGTCCGTTAGATAGAAGACCCGTAGGTCTCGGGGCGTGGCTCAGTCCGGTAGAGCGCTGCGTTCGGGTCGCAGAGGTCCCCGGTTCGAATCCGGGCGCCCCGATTGGACACTCCGCACGACTTGTCCGGCACGTGCCGGATCAATAGCCCGATCCGGGCGCCGACCCAACGCAAAGCCCGGATCCAGCGGCATCGCCGCAGGGTTCGGGCCTTTGTGGTTTTGGAGCGCTGGCAGAATGGTATTGCACTCGCCTCGAAAGCGAGCGCCCGAAAGGGCTTGGGGGTTCGAATCCCTCGCGCTCCGTATGAACCTCCAGGTCGAATGACCTGGAGGTTTTTATGCTATAAAGGAAGTCACGGGAGCCATCTCCGTGAGTGACCGGCCACTGTATATCGATGGGAATCCCACGGAGGACCTGTTCCTGCTCGGTCAGATCGACGAGGTCTGAGTCTGGAACATCGACCTGTGGCTCACGACATGGCCATACTCCTAACCGAAATCTTCTCAACCCACTTCACTCAGCCTGCAGAAATCGCGACAATCCTTGGCTGTGAGCGCTCTCCCCCGCTGGCGCCCACCCATTTGGAGCTTGAGTGAACCCCCTTTTCCTGTCGCTGGCACTCGTAGCTCAGGTCAGCCCCGCCGCTCAGGAGTACAGCGGACGGGCCGGTGAGTTGGAGGCGGCGCCCCCGAGAGTCGAAGCCCCTTCGATTTCGATCGATGCCCGCCTGGACGAACCGGAGTGGTCCACCGCCGCAGTACTGACAGACTTCACGCAGTACACACCCGTTGAGGGTGTCGTCGCCTCACAACGGACCGAGGTGCTGGTCTTCTACTCCAGCGACGCAATCTACTTCGGCTTTCGCGTGTTCGACTCAGAGCCGGACAAGATCCTCGTGAATCTACTGGAGCGCGACCGATCCCAGAGTGATGACTGGGTCCGCATCATGCTCGACACATTCCACGACGAGCGGCAGGCCTACACGTTCTTCATTAGCCCCTACGGCATCCAGTCTGACGGTATGTGGATTGAGAGCATTCAGGCGATGGGCGGACCGACGGGGCCCAAGGTAGACTTCAACCAAGATTTCATTTTCGAGTCGAACGGGCGAGTGGTCGGAAATGGCTGGATCGCGGAAGCCAGAATTCCGTACGTCTCGCTGCGCTTCCCTGAAGTGCCGGAACAGGATTGGGGACTGCAGATCGCCCGTGGCATCATGCGAAACAGTTACAAGTCCACATGGGCTCCTCTGACCGTCAACGAATCGAGCACGCTTGCCCAGAGCGGGACACTTACGGGACTGCGCGACCTGCGGCCCAAGAGACTGATCGAACTCAACCCGGTCGCCACGGGCAAACTCGAGGGTTTTCGTGAAGACAAGGGCTTCGTGCGGCAGAGCCCGGAAGCCGAACTCAGTTTGAACGGACGGCTTGGAATTACTCAAAATCTGGTTCTCGACGCGACGATCAACCCGGATTTTTCTCAGGTCGAGGCGGACGTCGATCAGATTCAGGTCAACGAGCGGTTCGCTCTCTTCTTCCCGGAAAAGCGATCCTTTTTCCTCGAGGGGATGGAGGTTTTTCGCACGAACCAGAACCTGGTCCACACACGCCAGATCGTCGATCCGATTGCCGGCGCAAAGCTGACCGGAAAAGTCGGGCCCTTTCAGGTGGGATACCTAGGCGCTCTCGATGAAAGCCCGAGGTCACTGCACGACGGCGAGGGAGAGGCGCTTTTCAACATTGTGCGGGCACGCGCCGATCTGGGCGCAGCCTCGACACTCGGCGTCATCTACACAGACCGCACCCTCACCGGAGGTGGCAGCGGATTCAATCGAGTGGGCGCGGTCGACACGCGGCTCCTCTTTGGTGGTCGCTACACGTTTGCGGGCCAAGTGTCCGGCAGTTGGACCCTTGACGACAGGCCTCAGGCAGAGGCCGTGTTCGCACCCTCGGTGTCACTCAACTTCCTGAGAGCAGGGCGCAACTTCAGCTACAGCGCACGACTGAACGACCTCGACGAAGATTTCGAGACTCAGACGGGGTTCATGCCACGCACGGGTGATACGGAGTGGGCAGGAACGCTCGGCTTCGACCTCTTCGGAGATCCAGGGGACGTCCTCGAGACGTGGGGTGTCGACCTCGTCACGAACAACTTCACTCGACAGGATGAGTTCTGGTCGGGCGGATCACCGTACGAGTACGAGATCGAGCTGCACCCGACGATCGCATTCAGGGGAAGTCGTCGCGCGAACAGTATTCTGAAATGGGGTGGGTTTCGATTCCTTCCCGAGCACTATTCTTCGCACCAGGTCGTGAGCGACGACGGCACGCCCGCGCCCTACTCGCTGCCGCCTGAGCTAAAGAACATTCTCGGTATCGCGATCATGCCGAACATCCGCTTCAACGACGTTTTCACTCTCTCCGGCGCGATCATGTTCCGAGAAATCCCGCTCTTTGCGGAAGGTTCGCGTGGCTGGGAGAACCGACTCGCGCCCAATCTGAGAGTGCAGCCATCCGAGACCCTTCGTATGGAGGCGAGCTACTCATGGGTGCGCCTCGAGAGGGCCGAGACCGGATCGCATTTCAGCACGGCTCACATCCCACGACTGAAGGTGCAGTACCAGTTCAGCAAATCGTTGCTCACCCGAGTCATCGGTCAGTACGACCTCGAGAAGCGCGAGGCACTGATGCATCCCGTGACGGGTCAGGCAGTCCTCGTGAACGGATCCCTGCAGGACGAGCGAGAGCATGGCAATTTCACGGGCCAGGCCCTCATCTCCTTCGAGCCGTCACCCGGCACCATCTTCTTCATCGGCTATAGTCGAGTGATGGACGGACCGTACGGCCTACCTCTCTATGAAAAGGAACTTCGTCAGGACGGCTTCTTCATGAAGCTCTCCTACCTTTTCCGCATCTAGGCGACGAAGGCCGGCTTTGGCCAAACACTCTCAACGCTCGATCCTCCTCTTCTGGCTGCCACTTGCGGCAACCTGGGTGATGATGGCATCCGAGGGTCCGTTCCTCGCCGCCATCATCGCGCGACTCCCGGATCCGACGTTCAATCTGGCGGCCCATGGTGTGGCATTCGCATTAGCCATTCTGATCGAAGCCCCGGTCATCATGCTGATGAGTGCGGCGACGGCAGTCGTGAAGGGTCGAGCCAGCTTCCTAAAGCTTCGCAACTTCTCTCGAGGCCTTTGTCTGGGAACGACGCTGGTGCTGCTTGTCGTGTTGATTCCGGGTGTCTACAACCGATTGATCATCAGCGGCATGGGCGTTCCCGCGGAAGTCGCGGAACTCACGTACGGAGCGCTGTGGTTCTTCCTCCCGTGGCCAAGCGCGATCGGCTACCGCCGCTTTTTGCAAGGTGTTCTGATCCGGTCTGGGAAGACGAAGTTGGTGGCCTATGGCACAATGATTAGGCTGGTCGCGATGGTCATCGCGGCCCTGATCGGCTTCTTCGTTCTGGGCATCCCTGGGTCCTGGGTCGGTGCGCTCGCACTCGGAACCGGTGTGACCGTGGAAGCGATCGTGGCCCGCTTCATGGCAGCGCCCACGGTTCGCG
Organism: Longimicrobiales bacterium; assembly: GCA_028823235.1. NCBI lineage: Bacteria > Pseudomonadati > Gemmatimonadota > Longimicrobiia > Longimicrobiales > Longimicrobiales bacterium. The sequence continues at coordinate 4,226 of JAPKBW010000040.1, forward strand.
CGATCCTCGCTGGTGAGATGGACCAAGGCGAGCCCAGCAACGTCACCTACGGTGACATCGCAACGTTCTACTGGCCGCTCGCATTGACCTCGCTGATCGGGCTTACGGTTCAGCCGCTCCTCACGTTCTTCATGGGGAGGAGCATTGCCCCTGTGGAATCGCTCGCGGTCTTCCCTGTCGTCCACTCGATTTCGTTCTTTTTCCGCTCGATGGGTCTCGCGTTCCAGGACACCGCAATCGCCCTGATGGGCAAGAATTTCGAGCATTACGCAGAGCTCCGGCGGTTCGCCTTGTCCCTTGGCACGGCGACATCCGTTGGCCTCGCAATCGTAGCATTCACTCCGCTATCGGATTTCTACTTCGCGACGATATCAGGGCTCTCACCAGATCTGGTGAGGTTCGCGCTACCGCCCACACAGATCATCGTGCTACTCCCCGCCTTGTCAGTCCTGCTCTCGCTTCAGAGAGCGATCCTCGTGGAGAGCCGACGCACGAGTCACATAACGGTCGCGAGTGCTGTGGAGGTGCTGACGGTGGCACTCACGTTCATGACGCTCGGATGGGGATTCGACTTCGTTGGGGCCACCGCCGCGTTCTCAGCATTCTTTGCCGGGCGGCTCATGAGCAACGCGTATCTCGTATGGGGATGCCGCGGCCTGGTGAAGCAGTAGCGGCAGCGGAATGGCTCAGAGGGGCGCGATACGCTGAAGTCCCTGAGCGCACGGCTTCACAGCGAACCCGACACACTCCGGATCGCCCGTGCCCGCGTCGAAGATCGCATGCATCGCTGCGGCGACCCCGTCCGCATCGCCGGGTTCACACATTGCTATGAGCCCCGACCCGGCACCGGACACGGTCACAGCCCATGCGCCCGCATCAATTCCTGCGGACATGGCGCCGAGGACGCTCGGGATCAGAGAGAGCCGGTGTGGCACATGGAGCTCGTCCTTCGTGCCGATCCGAATCAGATCCGGGTTTCCTTCCGCGAGACCACGAACCAGTGCTACGATACGCCCCAGCGTCGCTGCAGCCAGATTGTGCGGCACTTGCTTGGGAAGCAGAGCCCGCGCTTCCTTCGTTGAAACACCCGCCGCAGGAGCCGCATAGGCGAACCCCACGGACTCGCTCAGCGTCAATCCAATCACCACGGGTCCGTCTGCCGTCTTAGCTACCGCTCGCAGTCCACCGAAGACACTCGGCGCCGCGTTGTCACCGTGACCTTCGTCCCTGAACGCAGCCGAAAACGAGAGGTCGTTGTCCTGGGCCTCACCCATCGCAGCCCGAGCGAGATCGAAGCCCGCAAGCTTCGCACTCGCCGACGTTCCCAAGCCACGTGCTACCGGGACTTCAGAGTGGAGCCTGAGCGTGCCGGACGCAGTAATTCTGCCCCGCTTTAATTGCTTCGTCAGGGCCACCGCAACCAAGTCGTCTTCGTTGGTCGCATCGAGTCGCGCCAGCGTCCCGGACCGTTCGACCCTTAGGGTGCCACTGTCATCCGGCTGGAACTCTGCGTCGAGATATTTCTCTAACGCGAGACCAATCGTATCGTAGCCAGACCCAAGATTCGACGTCGAGCAGGGTACACGCACGCGCGCAGCGCGAAGATCTGTGACGTTGGTCACCAAGGCAACCTCTCAAGCACGTCGGTCAAAGTCTCTCTGGTCGAGTCCATCTCTAGGATAACTTCGGGTAGCGCAGCGGTCCGATCCAGATTCGGCGGAACAGACACATCGACACCGGTTGCCTGCCTTACCACATCGGGGAACTTAGCCGGATGTGCCGTCGCGAGAACGACCACCGGAACCCCTGGATTGGCATCCTGTCGGATCGCAGATTGGAATGCTACGGACGTATGGGGGTCCATCAGATACCCGGTCCGGTCATAGAGCGCCCGAATACATGCGACGGTTTCCGAGTCCGTCACTGACCGGCCCACCACCGAGGCGCGGAGAGCTGTGTCGTCTCCGCCGTACAACCACCTCAAGCGCTCCAAATTGCTCGGCGCACCCACATCCATGGCGTTTGAACATGTGGTCACCGAAGGCCGAGGCGTGAAATCCGACCCATTCAGAAGATCGACGAAGCCTCGGTTCGCATTCGAAGCAGCTGTGAAGCCGCTGGCCGGCATACCCGACCGTACGGCAAGCAGCCCTGCACACAGGTTTCCGAGGTTCCCGGAAGGGACAACGAAGTGGGCGCCCATATGACTCGCTCCGGTTGCCTCGAGTTCGGCTGCCGCATGGAGGTAGTAAAACGATTGGGGGAAGAGGCGGGCGACGTTAATCGAGTTCGCGGACGTAAGGCCATGGCGCAAATGTAGGGCGGGATCTGCGAAAGCATCCTTCACCAGAGACTGGCAGTCGTCGAAGGTCCCACTCACTGCGATTGCGTGCACATTTCCGCCGAGGGTAGTCATCTGACGACGTTGACGGTCACTGACACCCCTTTGGGGATAAAGTGCAACGACCCGGTGGCCGGGCACGTTATGGAAGGCACTGGCCACTGCACCGCCGGTATCTCCTGACGTGGCGACCATGACTGTTCGAGGACTCGCTGTGCCTCCCGACAGATTCGGGAGGAGGTGCGCCATGAAGCGAGCTCCAACGTCCTTGAAGGCATGGGTCGGCCCATGGAACAGCTCTAGTACGAATCGACCCCGCTCGACTTCAACGAGTGGCACCGGAAACGAGAACGCACCCTCCACGACGTCACGGAGAACAGTTGCTTCCACTCCAGGGAAGAAACCCGGGGCCACAATGCGCGCAGTGTCGGCAAAGGATCTACCAGGCCCAAGGGAAGCTCCATCCCGGCTACATATGGGCCATCGTGGTATCTGAGGCAGTGTGGTGGGGACAAAAAGACCACCGTCCGGCGCGAGGCCGCGGAAGACGGCTTCAGCTAGGTCGACCTCCGGACCGCCGCGGGTGGATCTGAACGTATTCACAGAGACAAGATAAAAGGCCGAGGGTCGATGTGGCCTCCTCTAGCGAGAAAGGCGCCAGCACCCGGGCGGGTGCTGGCACCTTTACTGACCCGAGAAAGAAGCATCACCTACTTTTTGGTTTTCTTCCTCACAGTCTTCTTCTTAGCGGCCTTCTTCGGAGCAGCCTTCTTAGCGGCCTTCTTCGGAGCAGCCTTCTTAGTGGCTTTCTTCGGAGCAGCCTTCTTAGTGGCTTTCTTCGGAGCAGCCTTCTTAGTGGCTT
>JAPKBW010000041.1 GCA_028823235.1 Longimicrobiales bacterium
GGCAATACTTGGTGATCTCTTCAAACTTTTTTCGGTGGTCAACTCGGACGGGCAGGCCTTAGGCGATGGCATCGGTAATCGGCTGGCTTGACCACTCCGAGGAACAACAACGCAAGATGCGCGAGGTCATTGACCTCTTCTCGGAAACCGATTCGCGCGACGAGTTGGGTATCGGCGCGGTGAGGGACGCTTTTTCGGATCTGTTGTTTCCGGGCTTGAGCACAATCCAAACCCGCGCCCGGTACTTCTTTTTTGTTCCGTGGGTGTACCTGGATCTAGAACGACGGCGGGTGCCAGAAGGCCAGATCGCCCAGAAGGCCCGGCAACGTCAAATCGAGCTGATTTACGCCCTGGAGGCGGGGGGTGAATCCGGAGGCGTTATTGGGATCGATGCCCGGGAACGACTGAAGCGTCTCCCCGAAAGCGTTTACTGGAACGGGCTGGGTGTCTTTGACCTTCGCCGATACCAGGGGGGGCTGGGCGACTACCGGCGGAGCATCGGCCGCTTCTACCGGCAGGTCGATGCCTTTGCCGGTTACGAAGCCGAACAGATCGACATTGAACGGCCAACAAACTGGCACCCGGCGCTTCCGCCCCGACCCGATGGGCTGTTTGAAGAAACCACGCTGGCTCTCACCGGCGAGGAAGCTCATTTCTTACGGGAACGGATCGTTACGGCCGACCCAGGCTCGCTGCTCGCCCACTACCTGCTGGCCGGGCAACCAGTCGAGGGCACGATTGCTCTCCCGTGGGACGGCGTTGACTTCGACGGCTTGCCCGACGAACTGGCCAGGCGGGTCCGGTATGGCCGCTGGTTCTCCGAACTGTTCTGGGGTGCGGCGCTTCTCTACAACCTTCTTCTGGCCGAAGAAGCAACCCGGCGGGAGCTCCAGTCGGGAGGCGCCGAACGAGTCGACCATTACCGAGACCGGCTTGACGACTGGGTCGGGCTGGTAGCCGCCCGACGGTCCGAGTTCGAAGCAGTCCAGCGCGACGACTTTTGGCGGGTTGTTTCTCACACCGGCGCACGGGTCACCGACAAGACACGGAGGTTTCTCGACCAGTGGTTCGATCTGGCGCTTGCACCCGGCGGGAGTGTGGCCACTAACCGGTCAGCACACCAGCTGATAGGCGACCGTGAGCAGGGCCTTAAGCGGGGGCTGGCCCGGCTCGGCAACCCTCGACAGCTTGAGATTTGGGGGGGCGTGTCCGGGGCGGGCCAACTCAACTACCGGTGGGGCACCGGCCAAGTGATCGTCAACGACATCATCAAGGGGCTAACCGATGCTTGACCCCGACGACCGGCACCTCCTCGTCGAAGCGCTCAAACCGCCACCGGGGATGATCCTGGATATTGCGGTGGGCACCACGTTCACTCTTGACCTTCAGGCGTTGCTTGTGGCACCTGTTTCGTTCGCCCTGTTTTCGGCCACCGCACCCGGTGGGGAATCCGACTCGCTGGCCCTCCTGGAGGCGGTTCGCCGTCACGCCGATCGGATCACCATCTTCTGCCAGGCCGGTTGCATTGCTGTGCCCCGAACGCTTCAACCGGTGCTCGCGTGGCTTGAGGACTCAGTGGTTCCGGTCGCCCCTCCCCGGCCGGGACGCCTGTTCCACCCGAAGGTGTGGGTGTTGCGGTTCCGCAACGACGCCGGCGAGTACGCCCACCGGGTGTTGGTGGCCAGCAGGAACCTGACGTTTGACAGTTCCTGGGACACGATTGTTTGCCTCGATGAGGACCCGGCGGCCACAGAGTCCGACGACAACGAACCGCTGCGGTTATTCCTCGACGAGCTCAGTGCCGGCGCTGTTCAACGCCCAACCGACGATCGACAACAACAGATCAGCGACCTTGTCGAATCACTGCGTGACGTCAAGTGGGAACTCCCCGACGGCGCCCTCGAGGTGCGGTTCTGGCCGCTGGGCGGCGACCATCAGCTTCCGGATCTCACCGGCGACCGTTCCTTGGTGATCTCACCGTTCCTTTCGGCCGACACACTCGAGTGGTTGTCAAGTGGTGGTGACCGGCACCTGCTGGTGTCAAGAGCCGACGCACTTAACAGTGTCGGCTCGCTGCCCTTGGACGGTTTTGAAGAAACGTTCGTTCTCGACACCGACGCGGTTGAAGACAGCGACGACGAACCGGAAGCGGAACAAGAACGGGTCGGCATTCCGCTTCGTGGACTGCACGCCAAGCTGTTCCTGGTTGAAAGGGGCCGCCGCTGTCACCTCTACACCGGGTCGGCCAATGCCACAGGCGCCGGTTTCGGCGGCAACACCGAGTTGCTCGTCGAACTAGTTGGCCGCCGCAACCACTGGGGCATCGACCAGGTCCTGGATGCCAAAGGCCACAAGGCAACACTCCGGGACCTGCTGCAACCATTCCGACCGGAAAACGAAGAGCCCGCAGAACCCGACGAGCTGGCCACGCTCACCTACCGGCTTGACTCTCTTGTCCAGCAGATCGCCAGCATCCCGTTTACCGTCACCGTCTCCCCAACTGACACAGACCACCGGATACACATAGCGACCCAACAGCCGATGCCGGCAGTTGATGAGGGGACCACGGTGACGATCCGGCCGGCGTCGGTCGCTACTGCAGGGGCCGACAGCCATATCCATCCCGGGCAGGCCGTCGATGTTGACGCAGGCGCCGTGACCTTGGCTGGGATCACATCTTTTCTGGTGGTGACAGCAACCGCTTCGGTTGAGGGCCGCCAGGCCAGGAGTGCCGCATTGATTAACGCCCGGCTGGTCGGCGCTCCCGACGATCGCAAAGAGCGGCTGCTGTCCGCTCAGCTCAAAGACTCCGATGATCTGATCCGGTACTTGTTGTTCTTGCTCTTTGACCTGGTCGACGACGCTCGCCTCGACCAAATCATTTCGACGTTCGGGGGCGGCGGGGGCCGGTGGAAGCACGCCGGCCAGGTTCCTCTCTTAGAGACAATGCTTCGGGCCCTCGTTCGGGGCGGGTCAGCTCTCGACCGGGTCGCTGATCTTCTCGACGATCTGCTCTCCACGGACCGAGAAGGACTTATCCCCGAGGGCCTGGAAGAGATCTGGGCACCGATCAACGCTGTTCGCCAGGAGCTTCGAGCATGACCGGCGAACAGGCTGACCGACGTGAGGCCCTGCAGCAGATCGACGGGGAGCTGAAAGATTTTCAGCGAGCAACCGTTGACCACGTCTTTCGCCGCCTCTACACCGACCCGGATTGCGGCTCCCGGTTCCTGGTGGCCGACGAGGTAGGGCTCGGCAAGACCATGGTCGCCAAAGGGGTGATCGCCCGGGCTATCGCCCACCTGTGGGACGACATCGAACGGATCGACGTCATCTACATCTGTTCGAACCGGGCAATCGCCGACCAGAACCTGCGCAAACTCAACGTGTTCGGCGATCAGACCTTCTCGTTCGCCTCACGTCTAACCATGATCGCCAAAGAAATCAGGGAACTCCGGGGAAACAAGGTCAACTTTGTTTCGTTCACCCCCGGCACGTCGTTCGATCTCAAGAGCAGCCTCGGCATGGCCAGCGAACGGGTACTGCTATGGCACGCCCTTCGAGGCCTCTGGGGGCGCGAACTGCTCGACGTTTCCGCCGCTCGGCGGATCTTCCAAGGCTGGCTCAGCACCCTCGGCCGCTTCGACGAGATCGCCAAAGCAGCAGAATCCGATCTCGCCAAACTCGACCCTGACCTGCTCGCCGCATTTGGCGAAGAACTCGCCGGTACCGACCTGCGTGACCGGTTTGAGCAACTCATCCCAGACTTTGGGACCAACAAGCCTCCTGAGGAGGCAGTTACCCAACGGGCGGAGCTAGTGGGCGAACTTCGAAACCGGCTGGCCAGCCAGTGCGTTGACGCGCTCGAACCGGACTTAGTAATTCTCGACGAGTTCCAGCGCTTCCGTGGCCTTCTCTCCGACGACACCGAAGCCGGACATTTGGCCAACGCCCTGTTCGACTTCGAAGACAACAAGACGCTGATGCTCTCGGCCACCCCGTACAAGATGTTCACCGCCTCAGGTGATAGCGACGACGACCACTACAGCGACTTTTTGCACACCGTCGACTTCCTCCTCGACGGTGACACACAGCGCTTCGGTCAAGCGCTCGACCGGTACCAACAGACAGTGCTCGAAGCAGGTCGCTCGAACACACCGACCTCTGGGGCGGCCCGCCGGGAACTCGAAACCGAATTGAGAAAGGTCATGGCGCGAACTGAACGGCTCGCCTCCACCACCGACCGCAACGGCATGCTGCGTGAAACCGTCAAACAAATCGGTGGGCTCACCGCCGACGATGTCAATGCCTATGTCGCCTTAGAGGCGCTCTCTAACCGTCTCGACGGGGGCTCGATGCTCGAGTATTGGAAATCGGTACCGTTTTTCTTGAACTTCACCGATGGTTACAAGCTCGGTAAGCGCCTCGACGAGGCCCTCAGCGACCCGACGGAACGCAAAGAGACCAAACGATTGGTCGCTGCGGTCGAGGGCCAGGTCGACTGGCAACAGTGGCGTCGCTACCAGCCGCTTGACGCCAACAACCCGCGGCTTCGACACCTCACCGAAGAGACAACCGGCGCAGGCCGATGGCAGATGCTCTGGCTGGCCCCTTCACTCCCCTATTACAAGCTGGAAGGGCCGTGGCAACAAGACGACGCCCAGGCTTTCACCAAGCGTCTGATCTTTTCAGCATGGACCGCAGTACCTAAGGCAATCGCTTCGTTGGTCAGCTACGACGCTGAACGCCAAATGATGGCCCTACGCGACGAATCTGTCCGCAACCATCCTGACGACCGTAAGAAAATCAAAGGCCTCCTGCAGTTCAAACGCCGCGACGGTGAACCGGCCGCCATGTCAACTTTCGGTCTCCTGTACCCGTCGTGGACGCTGGCCAAGATCGGCGACCCTTTCGCTCTCGCACAAGGCATTGGCAACGACGCTTCTCTCGACGACGTCCTAACGGAGATGACCGGCCGGCTCGAAGAGAAACTCGCTGACCTTCCCGACTCTCCAACGGACGGCCGGGTTGATGAGCGGTGGTACTGGGCGGCCCCCATACTCCTGGATCGCAGTACCGACAGCTCGGCCTGGATGAAACACAAGCGCCGCTACCTGTGGTGCTGGCTTGGCACCGACTCGGTCCGAGACGACGACCCCGATGAGCATTCGGCGTTTGCAGACCACGTCGACCAGGCCCATCAGCTGTACCGCAACGAGATTGAACTGGGGCGCAAACCCGATGATCTCGCAGAGGTCCTGGCCCTGCATGCGCTCGGCAACCCGGCAACCGTGGCGCTCCGGTCGCTGCTTCGAATCTTCGGCGAACAGGGCGAAGAATGGGCGTGGGACGCAGCGTGCCGGATCGCCTGGGGGTTCCGAACGTTGTTCAACCTCCCCGAGGCCACATCACTTATCCGGTCCCTCCACCCGGGCGACTACTGGCGGTCAGTGCTCCGCTACAACGCAGAAGGCTGTTTGACGGCTGTCATGGACGAATACATCCACTGCCTGAGCGAGTGGTTGTTCATAACCCGGATCGAAAGCTGGGACGACCTCAACAAGATCGCCGAAGAGTTCGTCACAGCCGTGTCGGTGAAGTCCGCCGATTACGTCGGAAGGGACCACACCGGTCGAAGCGGACGCTCCCAGCATCGGTTCAGAAGCAGATTTGCTTTGCGTTTCGGCGATGAACGGTCAGAGACTGACTCGTCGGTGATCCGGTCCGGTGTGGTCCGCTCAGCGTTCAACTCACCGTTCTGGCCGTTCGTTCTCGCCTCAACCTCTGTCGGCCAAGAAGGTCTTGACTTTCACCTTTACTGCCACGCTGTGATCCACTGGAACCTGCCCTCCAACCCCGTCGATCTCGAACAGCGAGAAGGACGTGTTCACCGCTACAAGGGACACGCTCTGCGCCGAAACGTGGCCGCCGCTCACGCCGACGCCGCGTGGGCCAACCCCGGCGACCCGTGGAAAGCCATGTTCGACGCCGCTTGCCGGTCACCAGAGGCCGAGGGGTCTTCCGACCTTGTCCCGTTCTGGATCTATCCGGGCCCATTCGCGATCGAAAGAATCGTTCCCTCCCTGCCGTTGAGCCGCGAAACCCGTCTGCTCTCAGACCTGAAACGCTCAATCGCCATGTACCGGCTGGTGTTCGGACAGGCCCGCCAAGACGACCTCGTCGAATACCTCTCCGGTGTGGACAACCCAGCTGTTCTCGAAGACCTGCGGATAGATCTCACCCCACCAAGCCCGCAGGCCAGCTAGTTGCTAGATGAAGTCGACCATTGTTTCCCCGCCGGGGATTAGGCGAGGTGAGCGCGAGCTAGGTCACACAACCGGTCGACCGTGCGGCGTAGCTCGTCGGCCGCAGGCCCGGGACGCCGACGGGTAAGGACCTCAGCGACGGCGTTGTAGTACCAGATCTGTTGGTCAGGGCCGGCGTTGAACCGCTTCCAGAATTCGGGACCGAGTTCGGCGGCGTCGTTGACAATGCAACGGGCGTTGTGACGTTTGTCGGCAAGGGCCACGCACAGAACTGCCTGGTCGGCGTCCTCCAAGTGTTCGATGTAGGCCTCTTTTCGTTCCCGCCACGGGGGCTTCGGAGTGCTCTCAGCGTCGCTGCATGCTTGAACGATTCGAGCGACCTCAGGTCCAAAACGGTCGGCCACCTCGCTGACTGACACCGGGGTGTCTTCGACCACGTCGTGGAGAACGGCGGCCATCGCAATGTCCTCGAACCGGTCGTCTAGCTGCAGGTCCGATGCGGCGTCTTCGATCGCCAGAGAAGCCACCGCCAGGAGATGGCTCAGGTAAGGAATCCTGGTGCACTTACGGACATCGCCGTGGTGTTTTTCACGGGCGAAACCCACAGCGGAGGTAAACCGCTCCCCCAGCTCCGGTTTCTTATCCATGCCGGGCACCCTAACTGCCGCTCATCGAAGCGGTCTTTGGGCCCTGAGAACTACACATTTTCAGCTCCTAGGCTGCTCTTGTGCCCACTTCGCCCAATGGGCCCGTCCGTAACACTTCCAAGATCCCGACGCCATCCAAACGTTTATGTGAAGCATCACGTCATGGACGTCAGGAGCGTCTAGTCACGTACGCCGGTGTCCATCACCCCTGCTAGTTCAAGGGATCTGGCCGCCACGGTGTACAGCCGTCCATCTCCGTCTGCTGGCTTGGCTGTCAACTTGGCTGTCAACTTGTGCTCTCCCCTGCATCGGCAGAACCTGCTGACGGTTGTTCACGGGCAACAGTTAGTCGATCGCCGCACCAGTCCAGGTGGGCTGACAGCCCAGCACCGCTGGGTCGATCTGCGGACGATTGCGGCTCAATGATTCGCTGGCCCTGATACTCCGAGTACTCGGTTCCATCGAGACTCGATG
>JAPKBW010000042.1 GCA_028823235.1 Longimicrobiales bacterium
CCCACACCCAAAGTATCGCAGAACGATTTTCCGGTCTTCCGGCAACCTTCATTAAGACGCCAGTATTGATTAAAACGTTAGTTCTCGGCGAAATAGCACACCGAGCCAAACGTACTCCTTTCTTTATAATGGCTCGGAATATGGTGCTGCCTAGTTGCTCCTGCTAACGCCAACCCTGGCTCTGACACGCCATTGCCGGCGCCAAAGTAGTCCGACACTCGAGATCCGTATAGCTTCCCGGCGCCAACATCCCGCGCCCTCCATGTGGTCCCACGTGTCACTCTCTCTCCCCGTGTTTTACGACTGCCTCAACTGCCCGTCTTACTGCTGCAGCTACCCACGCATCCCCGTGACGAAGCGCGACGTGCGCCGACTCGCAAAGCACTTCGAGCTCACAGAACACGAAGCGTCCGAGAAGTTCACAAAAAAGGGGTGGACCAAGCGCGAGCGGGTCATGCGCCACGAGTCCGACGAGATCTATGGGAGCGCGTGCCAGTTCTTAGACCGGACGACACGCCTGTGTTCGGTGCATAAGGCACGCCCGTCGGTGTGCAGTGGACATCCCGATGGGCCGAACTGTGGCTACTACAGCTTCCTAATGGCCGAAAGGAGAGACCAGGACGACCCCAAGTTGGCTGTCCGCGCCTACAACCTGCCTGGCGAGTTCCCAGAGTTAGAAGAGGACTAGGGCCGTCGGGCTCGACGCCAACTCGGCAGTGTAGGACAAAAAAGCGGCTAGGGTCGTCACGCTGCCACACATACAACCAACCACCCATCGCATCGTTCGTCGCGCGCACCTCGTTGCCCGTCCCTGACCCCCAGCTTCCTCAGCAACAGCGTCCTAGAGTCGCCAGCGTTCAAACGATCTCAGTCTTGGCTGCGATCAGGTCGGTCCCTCGGTCTCTGCAGTCCCAGACTCGGAGAGAGAGTCTACATAGGCCCGACCCCGCGCGACCAGACGATCCGCCGCCTCAACCAAGATCCCCAGCCCTTCGAGCGCGCGCCTCCGTTCGTCAGGCCGAAGGCCGGCAAGCATCGCTGCGACACGTTCTGGGTCGTACGGGCTAGCAAGCTCGAGCATCTGAAGTCCTGCCTCAGTCAGCAGAACATTCATGACACGTCGATCGGCAGGGTCCCGAGTTCTCTGAATGAATCCCCCCTCCTCAAGTCGCTTGAGGTTGAGAGACATCGTGGATGCGGTCACCCCTAGGAATTCTGCGAGCTCAGTGACCATGGTCGGATCAGCCACGTCGAGTTGCCGCAGGGTACGAATCTGATGGTCTGTTAGATGGGCGCCTGTTTTAGGGTTTCGTACTTCGCGAGAGCGACAAGCAAAGTCGATTCGGGGCAACGCTGCGGTTATCAGGTCAAGGTTAGACATTCTGTATTATATATTATTTTGATTCGTCAAAGCAATATTTCTATAATAAAGGCATAATCCCCGGAACATGTAAGTCGGCAGCAGGGCGGGGAGTCAGCTGCTGCCGCAACCTGGTGCGGATCATCGGGATGATCCAACAGTCAGCTTCCAGCAAGGTCTGGAGAAGAGCCGAGTTGGGCCCGCCGCGGACCGACGGCGCCCGACTCTCTCTGGCTACCTTGTGACAGGCACCAGGGCCCGGGTTCAAGTTGACGCGGTTGGGCCCAGAGGGAGTGAGGATATATCTTGTGCCTCAACCCATATTGGGCGGCTCACCTCTTACCCTTTCGGCCCATGATGGACTGGATCGCTAGCCCCGAAGTGTGGATATCGTTCGCCACACTCACGATCCTCGAGATCGTTCTTGGCATCGACAACATCATCTTCGTTGCGATTCTCGCAGAGCGCGTGAAAGAAGAGTCACGAGCCAAGGCCCGCCGCGTTGGCCTCACCATCGCGATCTCCGTGCGGGTGCTGCTGCTCTTCTCGATCGTCTGGGTCATGGGGCTCACCGAGACATTGTTCGTCCTGCTCGACCACGCGGTCTCAGGGCGAGATCTCATCCTTATCGGCGGCGGCATATTCCTGCTGTTCAAATCGACGCGGGAACTCCACCACAAGCTCGAGGGTGAGGGGCACGATCCAGACTCGACCCGGACGGCGGCTTCATTCACGTCCGTCATCATCCAGATCGCGCTGCTCGACGTCGTCTTCTCGCTCGACTCTGTCATCACAGCGGTGGGAGTAGCCGATCACCTGCCCGTGATGGTCGCGGCAGTGCTGATCGCGGGTCTCTTCATGGTGGTGTCCGCCGACCGTGTCAGCGGATTCGTACGTGCACACCCCACAGTGAAGGTCCTCGCCCTCTCCTTTCTGTTGCTCATCGGCATGTCCCTGGTCGCCGAGGGCATGGGTCAGCACATCCCGAAAGCGTACATCTACTTCGCCATGAGCTTCTCGGTGTTTGTCGAGATGATCAATATCAGAGCGGGGTCCAGCAGAGAGCCGGTCCATACGAGAGGGGCCACCCCGGAAGACACCGGAGACCCGGAGTCCACCTGAAGTCGGGGATCGGTCGTGCCGAAGTCTTTGGTCCTGCCAAGAAAAAAGGAGCGCCACCCACCGACGTCCGGGGGTGACGCTCTCTTTTTCTTGCCCTGGGTTGGCCCTCTCGGGTCAACTACCAGCGACTAGAGGCCCTGCACGCCGGCTTCACCGTCCGTGACATTGAAGAAGAGCCACATACCGATAGCCGAGTGACCCGCGATGTAGCAGATCATCGTGTAGTTGCCAGCGGCGTCCGCGACGAAGGTGATGCTCTCCGTCTCGCCCGGCATCGTCGCATCCACCATCGACTGCGGGTTCTCCGTAATCGCACCCGGGAAGACGGGATCGGGCGTCGGCGGCGTCATGAAGTTCGTCAACTCCGAGGAGAGTCCGAGGCTGTGAGCCATGTTCGGATCCCTGTTCTCCAAGTTGATCGTAACCGTGTACCCTTCGGGCACGTTGATCGCGATCTGGCCACGGATGTAACCGTTGTAGTTCCAATAGTTATTGTCTGCGACTGCGCCCGCGACGATGTCTAGCGTGACGGTCTGAGCAGCGTTGTCGACTACGAACCACTCAGGGATAGTCATGGCACCGGTCGGTGCAGCCGGGCCAGCGGGCGCCGCCGGCACCGCAGCTGGAGCGGAATCGGTGGAGGCCGTGTCTGGGGCATCGCCGCCACCGCACGCCGCTACGAGCAGCGCTGCGGCCGGAAGGATCCTGTAAAATTTCATTTGGATTATATCCTCTGTGGAATCGAGCTTCGGACATACAACTCCAAAGCCGAATGGGTGAAATAAGATACTGATATCGTGCCGGGTGCGTATCCGGGAACGACCCCACACACGGGCCAGGGGAAAAGGGGGATGGAGTCGGGATCAACTGCTCAAGGACCTGGCCGGAGCAGGGTGTCCTCCGGCTCTGGCCGTAATCCTTTCGATTTCGACGATGCCGTCGAGCAGCAACGATCAAGAACAGCCCCGTCTCTCAAGCCTGATCTTCCGCTCCGGGTGCCGGGGCTGGGCGCCCTCGACAGGTGAGAGCAAAGGCCAGAAGAGCAGAGCGGTGTCGTTATGGAACGTCCGCACTACTTCCAGAACGAATAAAGAGCCCCGCCATCTTTCGATGACCGGGCTCTTCCAACATCTGGAAACTCGACCTCGTGACTGGTCGGCTATGCCCCCGAGACTGGGCCATCAAGGAGAATCGTGCTTTCGCCTGGTCGCATATCTTCTGCCATTCGCCTGAAAAGGTCAGCGATACGCTCGTCCCCCCTTCCTTCTGCGCGGATCGCCGTTCTCACCAGAAACCGAATCCTCTCCTCCACGTTCATCATCCTCATCCTCCCCACACTTCAGGCCGAACTTCCCACCCATCATCCTCCTCACCACACCTGTACCTACGTACCACCCTACCAACTGTTTCACCCACTCACCTAATCAGACGCAGGCAGCTTCCGTTCCGTTGCCTTCAGCCGCACTAGTTGAAGCCGTGCCAGGTCCGGGGTGAGTCGAGAGGAGCCTCGGGGGTCGTCCAGCGACCGGACTCAAAGTCGAGCCACCGCGCGAACAATGCATCCGAATACGTAGGCCCGAAGGCGGGTCCGGCCATGCTGCGTCCAGTCTCGCTCATCACGCTTCCATACCCGCCACGAGCCACCGTCACGAGGCCAACCAGACCATCGTAAGCGGCACGGAAGTCGGCGACTTGGAAGGTCACCCGCTGGTCCGCATAGTTGATTCCCGGAACACCATCCAGCATCGAGAGGTTCGCTGGCGGCACCGCATGGAGTTGCGCGGTGACGGGCTCGCTCAGACGCATAGCCTGTGTATCCCGGTATCCTTGCATGGCTCTCTGCGCACCCGAAGTAAGATCCGCGCGGGCCTCTTCGACCGGACGCGGCGTGGCCGTCGAAGCCGACGTCGCTGTCTTAACCTGGACGAACTCGACCCAGGGCATCGGTCCTTCGAGGTCACCCTTCAGACGGTCATCACCCGAAGCGAAGATGACTGGGACCCCCACCCTACCCCACGAATAACCCACGACCTCGGTCTCCGTGACCGCCATACCGTTCAAGACGAAATCGATACCGAGCGTGTACGTGTGCGATGCAAACCCACCGCTACCAGTCTTGGCATGCATCCCGACCACCGCGATGGCGTCGTACACACCTGGCTCGGTCAGATCGACATAAGCGTCAAAGAGTTCCTCACGACTAATGAGCTCAGCCCTCTCATCAAGCTCGTCGAGAAGTAGATCGGGCTCAGGACTTCCACTCCCGTGGCCATCGACGATATGGACTTCGTCCGCCCCTCCGTCGAAAAGCCCGGCCACGACCGCATTCACATCACCCGTCAGGTACGTGCGGCCGATCGCGTAACGCTCCGGGTGAGCAAACCGAAAGGTGTTCGGGTCGGACTGTCCAGTAAGTCCTTCCATGTCGTGATAGACGAGGACGCGAACCACTCCGTCGCTGTCGTCAGCCGGCGCCTCAAGCGTCCGCGGCTCGGACGAGGCTGTGGGCTCATCGGCACCCCCACACCCTGAGGCGACCAGTATGGTGAAGGCTGCTCCGAGAACTCGCTTCCCCACGCGGGTGCTCATCGCGTCCACCCCGTCCAGCCCGGTCCGCGTACAGCCCGTCCGGGCATCGCACCCGTGTGGACGCCGGCAGTCACGACTGCAGTTCCATTTACGAACACGTGCTCGATCCCTGTTGAAAGTTGGTGCGGCTCTTCATAGGTCGCATTGTCGCCGACGGTCTCAGGGTCAAACACGATCACATCTGCGTAGTAGCCCACTCGCAGAAAGCCTCGATCTCGGATATTGAGACGTGTCGCGACCGCAGAGGACATCTTCCGCACTGCATCCTCGAGCGTCGTCACACCCTCCTCCCGGACGTATTTGCCGAGGACTCTCGTGAACGTTCCGTATGCTCGTGGGTGGACCAGGCCCGTGGCCTCCGCAGGATCGATTCCCCCGGCGTCGGTGCCGAATTTCATCCACGGCTGACCGACCTGCATCGCCACGTTCTCTTCACTCATGAGGAAATACATCGTCCCAACACGCTGCCGCTCGTTCAGGACAAGGTCCATCGCCGTGTCGATCCAGTCCTTCCCCATATCCTCGGCGATGTCCTCCAGCCACCATCCTGAATACTTCTGGTACTCCGGAAGGTTGAGACCCAATGGCATGGTGCCTCCGGGCGTCGCGAGGGCGCAGAACGCCTCCCATGGCTCGGTCTGAACCTCCATCTCAGCCCGAATCCGAGCGCGCATTTCCGGGGCCGCAAGGTTGTCGAACAGCTTTCCGTCCGCGGAAGCCCACGGCGGGAAACAGGCGTCGAGGCCGGTTCCGCCGGCCGTGTACGGATACATATTGGCCTGAATGTCCACACCAGCAGCGCGTGCCGAGTCGATCTTCGCCACTGCAAGCGCGGCCTTGTGCCAGTTTCGCTGGCCAGCCGCCTTCAGGTGATAGATCTCGATCGGGACTCCGGCACTCGTGCCAATCTCGATGGCCTCATCGATGGCTTCGAGATAGAGGTCCGCCTCGGACCGCATGTGCGTGATGTAGACTCCGCCATAGGGCGCCGCCGCCGCATTGATCGAGATCAACTCGTCGGTCGACGCAAAGTTGCCAGGGGGATACACGAGTGCGGAAGCGACACCGAAGGCCCCGTCTCTCATCGACTGTTGGACCGCCTGCTGCATCGGTCGTCGCTCAGAGCTGTCTGCCTCGCCCATCGCCATGCCCATCCCCAGCACACGGATTGTCGAGGCACCAACGAAGGAGCCGAAATTCACACTCCCCCCATGCGCCTCCATGGCGCTCATCCAGTCGCCGAACGTGCTGAACTGGGTCACCCCCGCCGCCGATCCGGCGTTCCGCATCATATCCGGGCTGGAGGGTCCATTCGTCATATCCTCCCCCATGATCTCGGTGGTCACACCCATCGTGGCCTTGGAAACGACCCGACCGTCACCAGACGCCAGAAAGTTGAACCGCGAGTGACTCTGAATGTCGATGAAGCCAGGCGACACGACCTTGCCCGACGCGTCTAGGCGAGCAGCCGCAGGGGCGTCACTGAGTTCACCCGGCCGGGTGATCGCCACAATTCGGTCGCACCGAATCGCGAGGTCACCTGGATACCAGCCATTGCCCGTCCCATCGACAATGCGACCGCCCTCGATGACCAGGTCATATGACCCGGGATCCAAAGGTGTCAGTGCCTCGGCGGGACACGGCGGACTGACCGGCGCTGCTGTGGCACAGGCTGAAGTGGCGAGAGCGAGGGCAGTGAGAATGTGTCGGCGCATGATCGGCGGCCCTAGAATTGGGAGATCTGTCTTGCGACAAATACCCACGCCGGCCGGCTACGGCAACACGAACGCGGACACCGCTCAGTCGTCTGTGGCGTTCATCCGGCACCGACCCGATCGAGATCGGCCGATCAATGTGTAAATTTCGCAAGACTCGAGTGCTTCGCCGACCAGACTGTTGACTCGATTCACCGGCTCATCGAGAACCGAGAGAAGCGCGAACCCACGCTCTGTGATCCGGCACCAGCTGCGGCGCCGGTCATCCGTGCACCTCTACCGAGTAGCCCGCTTCCTGCGCACCATCCGCTCGATCAGACGAGTGACCCCCGGAGTGCGCTCAATCATTCGCTCGGCCACAGCCAGCGTCAGGAGGCCCTCCTCACCGGCACCCCGAAGGATCCGCAGAACGTTGTACTGTTGCGGCGTGACATCGTAGGCCTCGAGCACCACGACGATGCGTCGCTGCGAGTCGCCCGCAGTCCGGATTAGGGACAGATACGCTTCGTGGCTGGCCGACTGAAAGGGCTTACGCTGCTGCAAGTCTTCCTGGATGGTTGGACTGG
>JAPKBW010000043.1 GCA_028823235.1 Longimicrobiales bacterium
CGGAGTAGGTGGCGAGGAAGCGATCGTTCTCCTCGGGCGTGCCAATAGTGACTCGGAGTCCTCCATGACCTGGTCGAGGATACGGACTGGACGTTGGAGCGGCTGCAAGCCGAAGGCTTCCCCACCGAGGTAGTCGACGGAGTCGGCGCCGTCACGAAGCTCCCTGAAGAAAAGGGGCGTGAGGCCGATCGCTATCTGTCGTCGGGCCGCGACGCATGCGCTGGGCCGGGAGGTGAAGCTCGCCGACCTGGCGGACAACATGGACGTGTCTTGGCTCGACGAGATCTACGATGCCGCCCGAGAGCGACTGGCCAGGTACACGCTAGCGGTCGAGACCATACGTGCGGCACCACCGCCTACCTCGTCCACGCCCTGACAGGCGAGCTACGACCCCGGGTAACGACTGGCGACCCCACCGACCCGCGCGTAGCCTGATCGGAACGCACACCTCAGGAGACTCCATGACCGGTCCGTCCATGAATCGTCGCGACTTCGCACGCCTCTTCGCCGCTGGTGGGTCGGCTGCACTCCTGGGCCACCCGCGCTTCGCCGGGGCACAGCCGACGCCGCTGACGCGGTCTGCGCTCCGTCCCGCAGCGGTCGACTGGGAGGCGGTCCGAGCTCAGTTCACCATCCCCGAAGAAGTAAGCGTGCTGAACGCCGCCAATCTCTGCCCGGCGCCCAGGGCCGTGCTCGAGGACGTGGCAGCGCACACCACGCGGCTCGACTCCGAGCCATTCCCGTCATACCGGAGCGAGATCCAGTCGGCGAAGGAGACGACCCGCGATCGACTCGCGGCGCATCTCCGCGTGTCACCCGAAGAGATCCTCATCACGCGCAACACGAGCGAGGCGAACAACTGGGTGTCGACAGGACTCGACCTCGGACCGGGCGATGAGGTCCTGATCTTTTCCGACAACCACCCGAGCAACAACCGAGCATGGAAGGAGAAGGGGGCGCGATTCGGGTACACCGTGGTCGAGGTCCCGCACGTCGATCCCCACCCCGGCGCCGAGTACTACCTCGAGGCATTCGAGGCGGCCATCACACCGCGGACCCGCGTGATGACGTTGATGCAGCACACGAACACGTCGGGCGACGTCTTCCCCGCGAAGGAGCTCTGCGCGATGGCGCACGAGCGGGGCGTGCTCACGCTCGTCGATGGCGCACAGTCCTTCGGGCTCTTCGACGTCGATCTCTCCGACTGGCAGCCGGACTTCTTCTCGGGCAGCGCACACAAGTGGCTGTGTGGTCCGAAGGAAGCCGGCGTCCTCTTTGTAAATCAGAGGGTGCACGACCGATTCCACCCGTCTGTGTACAGCGCGTACACCGGCAGCCGAGGGATCTCGCGCACACATGAGGGCCTGGGTCAGCGTGACACACCCACGCTGCACGCGTTCGGCGGGCACATCGCCTTCCTCGGAGAGATCGGTCAGGGTGAGATCGAGGCCCGGAGCCGCGAGCTGGCAACCATGCTGGTGGAGGAGCTGAGCGCACTCGACGAGGTGCACATGTGGACGCCGGCCCAGGCCGAGCGACGTGGAGCGGTGGTGACGTTCCGGCCGGGCGAGCTCGACGCGCGAAGGGTCATCGGAGCGCTTGAGGAGGACGGGATCGTCGCGGCAGCGCGCGGTGGGTCAGACCGCCCTGGGATTCGCTTTTCGCCGCACTTCTACAACTCGGAGCGGGATTGCGAGCGCGCGGTGGAGGCGATCCGGGGGTATTTGAGGACGGGTCTGTAAGGAACAACGGTGGGGGATTGCATTCCCCTTCAGGGTGCGGATAGGAAGTTCAAAAGGCGTATCGCGGCAGGAGGCGAGGTAGAACGGGGCAGGGGGTGAGGAGGGAGGGCGGGGGAGAGGCTGGGAGAGGAGCCGCTGCGTGCGTGACAATGGGTAGGCGAGGTGCGAGATCTGAGTGAGCCGGGAATGGGCCGGCGAGATGGGCGGGGAAGGCGCTGGGAGGAGCATCCCCCGCCTGGCGTGACTTCGGGCGCGTCAGCGGTCGAAGTCCTCGGGCAGGGACTGGTCGAACTCGAAGTCGGGGACGGACTCGGCGGGATCGAAGGCCGGCGTCTGATCGAGGAGCCCCGTGAAGAGATCGGCTTGGGGCGGTCCGCGGGCGGGCGAGAGGTGCGGCGGACCCATGCCTAGATGACTTGCCACCTTTACCGACTCTCGTGCCAAGTGCAGCCTCCCTCACCAAGTTGTTATTGGCCGGTCTCTTGTGGGCCTGCATCTGGAGAATCTGACTCGGGAGAGCTCATGCGGATCCGTCTGTTCCTTCACCTCGTACCCGTCATCGCTGTGGCTGTCCTCTGTCTCTCGAGGCCGGCATCAGCCCAGGTCGAGTTCGATGCCTTATCCGCCATGGAGGCGCGCAGTGTGGGTCCTTCAGGGCAGGGTGGTCGCATCAACGCGGTCGACGTGCTGGTCCACGATCCTGATGTCATCTACGTGGGTGCGGCCGCGGGTGGTGTCTGGCGTTCGAGGAACGGAGGTACCACGTGGGAGCCGATTTTCGATGACCAGGCCGTTCAATCGATTGGAGCCATCGCGGTCAATCAGACTAACCCCGACGTCATCTGGGTAGGGACGGGCGAGGGCAGCCCACGTAACTCTGTGAACCACGGTAACGGGGTGTATAAGTCGATCGATGGCGGTTTGACTTGGGCCCATCTAGGACTCGATGAGTCTCGTGCTATCCACCGGATCCTCCTCCATCCCAACGATCCTGACGTCGCATATCTAGCGGTCGTGGGCAGCCCTTTTGGTGACTCCGAGCAGCGCGGCGTTTACCGGACGCGTGACGGGGGAGAGACCTGGGAACGCACACTCTTCGTTGACCAGCGGACGGGAGCCGCGGATCTGGTCATGGATCCCCGGAATCCGGATAAGATGATCGCAACGATGTGGAGTCATCGCCGGCAGCCGTGGACCTTCTCCTCAGGCGGTCCAGGATCGGGACTCTACGTCACATACGATGCTGGGGACAACTGGACCCAGCGCACGGCGGAAGATGGCCTGCCCGGGGGAGAACTCGGCCGGATCGGAGTCGCAATTGCCGCGAGTGAGCCTGACATCGTGTACGCGCTCGTTGAGGCGTCTGAGAACGTACTGCTGCGGTCCGAGGACGGCGCGCGTTCTTTTGAAAAGGTCAACTCAGAGGAAGGTGTGAACCCTCGTCCGTTCTACTATGCGGACATCTTCGTCGATCCGTCCAATGAGACCCGACTCTACCGTGTAGCGGGACGTATCGATGTATCGGAAGACAGCGGGGAGACGTTCGATACGTGGGTGTCTGGAGAGGTCGTCCATGTCGATCATCACGCGTGGTGGATTCATCCTGACGATCCAAGCTTCATCGTAGACGGAAACGACGGTGGGGCGGCAATATCCCGCGATCGAGGGAGGAGCTGGCAGGTCTTTCATAACCTTCCCATTGGGCAATTCTACCACGTCAACGTCGACAACCAGACGCCCTACAACATCTATGGCGGCGCGCAGGACAACGATTCGTTTCGAGGCCCTGCGTACGCGTGGAACCACCAAGGCATCCAGAATCACCAGTGGGAGAACCTTGGGTGCTGTGCTGACGGATTTGATATGGCGCCCGATCCGCGCAACGATCGCTTTGGCTACGTCATGCATCAGGGCGGCTCGCTCCTGCGCTATGATCGCAACACATCGACGTTCCGCCGCGTCGTGCCATCGCACCCGGAGGAGGCCGATCTGCGCTTCAACTGGAATGCTGCGCTCGCTCTTGATCCCATTCGGCTCGGTAGGGTGTGGTTTGGCTCGCAGTTCCTCCACGTCAGCGATGACGACGGCCTGACATGGAGAATGGCCAGCCCCGATCTCACGACGAATGACCCTGAACGTCAGAAGCAGGCCGAGTCGGGTGGTCTAACGACCGACGCTACTGGCGCCGAGAACAACACAACGATCGTGGCGATCGCACCCAGCCCGGTCGAAGATGGTGTGGTGTGGGTAGGTACGGATGATGGCAACGTGCAGCTCACGCGCGACGGCGGATCCTCATGGGTTAATCTGATTGAGAAGATGCCAGGAGCACCGTCAGGTGCTTGGGTGCCGCAGATCCATGCCTCGACTCATTCCGCGGGTGAAGCGTTCGTCGTCATTGAGGATCATCGCCGCGACGACTGGACACCGTACGTCTATCACACTGAGGACTTCGGAGATTCGTGGCATAGAATCGCAGAGAGCGTCGATGGATATGCCTTGTCCGTTGTGCAGGATCCCGAGGTCGCAGAGTTACTCTTCGTTGGTACGGACCGCGGGCTCTGGGTCTCCACCGACGACGCCGGGAGCTGGCAACGCTGGACGAACGGGGTGCCTGCTACGCCGGTGCGCGACATGGTCATCCAACAGCGCGAGCATGACCTCGTGATGGGGACGTTCGGCCGATCTTTTCTCGTGCTCGACGATATCCGTCCGTTGCGTACCCTCGCGCGCCACGGGTCAGTTCCTGAGAGCCTGTACGTCTACCCAGTGATCGACGCACCTCAGGTCGAGATCGCTCAGCAGCCGGGTCCGATCTTTCCGGGTGACTTCCTCTATCAAGGAGAGAACCGAGAGTTCGGTGCGCGTATCCGTTACTGGGTTCCGGAAGAGCCTGATTCCATGGAGGAAGAGGCTGATGAAGATGAGTTCGGTAAAGAGTCTGAGGTCACGATTCAGATCCTCTCTGGTTCCGAGGTCGTCCGGCGATTAGCAGGTCCTGGTGGACCTGGCCTGCACCAGATTGAATGGGGTATGGAGCGCGCGGGTGTGCGGCCAGCCAATCGCGAGGAGTCCGAGGACCCCGCAAACGCTCCTGAGCCTGGAGGCCCTCTCTTGTTGCCCGGCGACTACACGGTCAGGGTCATTCTTGCTGCGGATACAGCCCAATCGAGTGTGCGTATCCTGCCGGATCACCGCATCTCCTTTGATATCAACACTGCCAGAGCGGTTGACCGACTCAATACTCGACTCCTGGACGCCGAGCGAAGAACCACCGACGTAGCTGATCGAATAAGGAGCGCTCGTACGACGATTACACGAGTTGGAGACTTGCTCGACGAGTGGGATGGTGAGGAGCAGGAGGCAGATTCCCTGAAGGAGCATGGGGTTCGCGTGGATGACGCCCTCGAGGGGATGTACGAGTCCATCGTAGGAGCGTCCGGTCAGCGCCGGGTGAACGAGCCGTCGGTCATGACTTCACTTATCAGGTCTGCGTCGTCGGCCCTTAGCTCCGGTCGCTGGCAAGAGTCGACTCAGACGGCCTTGCGCGGGCTTGAGCGTGTCGAGCAGGCAGTCGTGGAGCTCGAATCCGCTGTGAATCAATGGTTCGAAACGGACTGGATAGAGTTTCGAAGTGCCGTCGAAGCATTTGGCCTGACGCTGTTTGGAGATTGATGCGGCAGCTCACTATACCAGTTGCCTTACTGATCCTCGCGGGTTGCGGCGATGACGTACCACCAGGAGGAGGGACGGGCACGACACCAACGCAGCCGGTGGTTCCGGTCCCTACCGGAATCACGCTGAGTTCAAGGAGCGTGGCCTCACGAGCGTGAGACTCAGGACTACTCCTAAGACTCCCTACTCACACGACACACAGTTGTGGTTGTTGACCGATCCCAACTCCTCGAGCAGCGCGACGGCTTCCGGATAGGGCCGGACCCTCTGGACGGGTCCGTTGGCCATGTCGGCGACAGTCTCTCCCTTCCGGCTGACGACCATCACGTCGGCCCCGTGTTCGACGAGGTAGCGGATCATTTCCACGTCTCCCCGGGAGGCGGCATGATGCAACGCGGTGTAACCATTCGCGTCGCGCGTATTCACGTCGGCGCCCATCTGCTCGACCACGAACCTCAAGGCCGGCATCCAGCCATTCGGGACGTATCGGTGCGCGTTACCCGCGAAGGATTGTCCGTAGCCGACGCCTGATGCCGCGTGAATCGCGTGGATGGCGGGGCCGTCGGCCGGGACTGGCGGGAGACCGGATTTGTCCTCGTCTTCTTCCTCTTCTTCCTCTGACGGTGTGGCTTCCTCACCCTCCTCTTCTTCCGCGATAGCGTCTCCGCTTATCCCGTCATCTTCCGAGGTCCCAGGGTCAGGCTCATCGGCCGCCTGAACGACTTCCGCGGCCTCACCCTCACCGGCCTCCGTGCCCTCACTATCACCAGTCTCCAAGGCTTCTTCGCCCTCGCCGGGCTCCGCCTCCGTACCCTCACCCTCGTTCGTTTCGACGGGGGTCGGCTCCTGCCCGTTCTCCTCTTCTTCCTCACTCGCGGCTGACCGCCGCCTGCGCGGAGGTGGCTTCATGGTGCGGATGTCCGGATCGGCACCCCAGGAGGTCAGCATGGTCATCGCGCCCAGATCCAGCGCGTACGCAGCACGCCAGAAGGGCGTGGCGCCCTTGAGGTTGATCCCGCTACCGCGAAGAACGCCGAAGGTGTACTCCATATACCAGAGGTGCCGGTTGAGGCGGGCGTCCGGGTCTGCGCCAGCTTCGAGCAGGAGCTCCATCATCTCGAGGTGCCTCGTCTCCTGCTGCTGATGCGCCGTCGGATGGGCGTAGGACGCTCGGGGCTGCCACTGACGTTCGAGAACGGCGTAGAGCGGGGTGGCGCCCGCCACGCTCGCGATCGTGGGGTCGGCGCCGTGCTTGAGGAGAATCGAGGCGAGGTCCCATTGTCCGTTGATCGCCGCCATTAGTAGGGGCGTGGTGTGGTCGCCGGTGGATCGGTCGATGTCGGCGCCGCCCTGGAGAAGTGCTAGCGCGGCCTCGACGTGTCCCTGGCGCACGGCATGGTGGAGTGGTGCAAGGCCACCCCACGCGCCGACCTGTTGGGCGTAGGACAACGGGCGAGCAAGCTGGGTCCCTTCTCCTTCTCCTTCTCCTTCTCCTTCTCCTTCTCCTTCTCCTTCTCCTTCT
>JAPKBW010000044.1 GCA_028823235.1 Longimicrobiales bacterium
CCGACTTCGCCGTCGACCTCTTCTACGCCGACTATGGACGTGGCGTGCTGGAGGCAGGCGGGGTGCCGGTGTTCCTCCCCCTCGACGTGGACCCGGTCGACTTCATGGGCCATCTGGACGGCGTGCTGCTCACGGGAGGCGCCGACATCGATCCGGCCAGGTACGGCCACGAGCCGCAGACCGATGCCTTTCCACCGGAGCCACTGCGTGACGACCACGAGTGTGCCGTCCTGCAGGCGGCCGTCGACCGCTCGCTGCCGACGGTCGGCATCTGCCGGGGCCTCCAGCTCATCAACGTGCACGCTGGCGGCACCCTCCACCAGGACGTTCCGACACACGCGGGCTTCGACCACCCCACAACCAAAGAGTGGCACGGGGTCTCCTTCGAATCGGGTTCGGTGCTGGCAGGCATCTACACGGACGACCGTCGGGTCAACTCGTTGCACCACCAGACCGTTGACAGGCTGGGTGCCGGCCTGCGAGCGACGGCCTTCGCCGAGGACGCCTCCATCGAGGGCCTGGAGCACGAGTCGCTCCCAATCGTGGCCGTCCAGTGGCACCCCGAGATGCTCCCGGGCCGACCCGGCGATCCACTCTTCGCCTGGCTGGTCGAAGCGGCTGCAGAGCGATCCTGAGACGTCGCCTACAGGCTTTCGGATTCAGCCCTCTGCTGTCGAACCGATGTAAGCGGCCTGGACAACCGGGTCAGCCTGAATCTCCTCTGGGGTCCCGTGCGCAATGACCTGACCGCAGTCAAGGCAGTAAATGCGATCGCAAATACCAATGATGAAGTTCAGATCGTGATCGATGACGACCACCCCGGCTCCGACAAGGCCAGCCATCTGCCTGACCTGCTCGATCATCTGGAGGGACTCCGAGTCACTCATTCCCGACGTCGGCTCATCCAAGAGCAGGAAGGCAGGTGCCGTAGCGGCAGCACGGGCAAGTTCCAGTCGACGGGAAGTTCCGTAGTCGAGTTCGCGGGCCCGACGATCGCGATGCGCCCAGAGACCTGCAGCAGCAATCAACCCGTCAACGTCGCAGGGTGACCGATGCCGACGATGCGACGCTGCCACGAGGTATGAAACCTCGACATTCTCGCGAACCGTGAGAGAAGGAAACAGGCGGAGGTTCTGGAAGGTCCGTACCAACCCGCTCCTTGCGATCTTGAAGGACGGAGCCGTCGTGAGATCGGTGTCTCCGAGAGATATTCGCCCGGAATCGGACTCAACAAGTCCGGTAATGACGTTCAAGAGCGTCGTCTTGCCGGCACCGTTGGGACCGATGATGCCTACCACCTCACTTCTGGCAGCCTCGATTCCCACACCTGTCAGTGCCTGGAACCCTCCAAAGGCCACATCGACCCCGCTGGCCACCAGCGAAGCTGAGTCATCCGGCTCAACCACCTGAGGGGAAGCTGGTGGGGACTCTCTACTCCGACGGAACTTCGCATGGAGCCATTCATCCAACTCCCAGTCGTCGAGAAGGCCCGAGGGACGCCAGATCATGAAACCCAGCATCGAGACACCCAGGAACACGGTCTTGAGGTTCTCCCTGAAGATCCAATCAAGAGGCGCTCCGTCGAGACCCACGCCAAACATCTCGAAGCCATCCTGACCCAGGCGCCGCGCCAACTCGCGACCCGCGGTGATGACCGCCACTCCGAGCAGGGCCCCGGACACGCTGCGACGGCCACCGACGATAAGCATCACCAGCGTGACCAACGTTAGGTTGAAGAAGAAGTCACCCGGAAGGATCGAACCCTTCTCGTAGACCCGCAGGCTGGCCCCGACACTCACAATTGCCACTGAAATCAGGAGCGCCACCATCTGCTGCACAAGCGGGTTCACGCCCATCGCTCGTGCCGCCAGGTCGTCTTCGCGGGCCGCCACCGCCAGACGCCCGCCCCTGCTCTGCGCATACAGCCGCGCAACGAGGATGGCGAGAAACAGCGCTACATAGATTGCTACGCGCCCGTTCAGCGTGCCACCGATGCGAAAAGACAGGCCCGCCCGATCACCGCCGGTTACCGCAGGCCAGTTTCGGGCCACCTCGTGCGTCACGAACAACAGTGCCAACGTGATGACCGTGGCAGAGACCGCGCCGGACTCGGCGCCGGACCGAGCCAGCCCGAGCCCGACCACCAGTGCCACGACAAGAGTCGCAGCTAATGCGATCAGAACCGCCAATAACGGATCCACGTTCACATCCGTCAACCCGAATGGAGCGTCCGGAATCCGTTTCATCTTCTCTACCGGCGAGATGGCGGAAACGGCGAACGCATAGCCGGCGATCGCCCCAAACCCGATGTGGCCAAACGACAGGATTCCCGTATTCCCAATGAACACCTGCATCCCCAGCACGATGATGGCATCAATCAGGGCCATGGTTATGAGCCGTTCCCCTACGCCGCCGAATTGACTCTGGTACACGAGCCCGCTGGCCACGACCAGGGTGAACAAGATGACCGAACCAGCGATCGGAAACACGACGTCGCGCCGGAGGTCGGGAAACATCAGACCCGCTCCGCGTGGGTCACTGTGACGATGCCCTGTGGACGGAAGATGAAGAGCAGAGCGATGAGGAGAAAGACGACACCCTCAGTGAGGCTGGCCACCGAATCGGGTAGGCGGGAGCGCAGGAGCACCTCTGCCAGGCCGAGGGCTAGTCCGCCCAGGACCGCTCCGCGGAGGCTGCCAAGGCCACCAACCAGGGCTGCGAGAACTCCTTTGAGCATGGGGTTGATGCCGGCAGACGGGCTGATACTCCCGGCCCGCATCAGCCAGAACACGCTGGCAATACCTGCCAACAGTCCTGACAGCGCGAAGGCTCCACGGATAACAGAGTTGGAACGGACGCCCATCAGCCGAGCAGTGTCAAAATCGGCCGCGGCCGCTCGCAGAGCCAGACCAAACATGGTCCGCTGCAGTAGGAGGGTGGTTGCGAGGAGCGTGACGACGGTGACACCGATAACGACCGTGTCGAAGACCTCAACCCTCAACGACCCAAGTGCGTAGGTATTCGTGACCCAGCCAGGACGGGGAAAGGTCTTTACCGAGGCCGACACATACAACAGGAAGATGGCCGACACCACGAAGTGCACACCGAACGAGGTAAGGAGCAGGGTGAAGTCATCGGCGCCCCTCACCCGGCTGAAAGCGACACGCTCGATGGCCAACGACGTCGCAACGGAGACGGCCACGATGAGGGGCACGGTCAGGTACCACGACCAACCGGCTGCCATGGCCCAGAACGTGGCATAACCCGAAACCGTGATGAGTTCACCGTGGGCGAAGTTGAGCAGGTGCATGACACCGAAGACGACTGCGACACCCAGCGCCAGCAGGGCATAGATGCTCCCGCGGCCGAGGCCATCAATGAGGTTCTGGAGGAGTTCGGTCATGGCTCAGTTGCCGACGAAGGTATCGAAGAGATCCTCATTGTCACGAAGCTCGGCACCGGTGCCCTCGGCAACGACCTCGCCGCTCCGCAACACGTAGGCCCGATCGGCCAGGTCGAGCATCCTCGTTGCATTCTGCTCAACGACGAGCAGCGTCCGACCCTGGGATCGGAGCGCTTCGATCAGGTCGAACACCACGTCGACCAGTAGTGGAGCCAACCCCAGAGATGGTTCATCCATCATGAGGAGTCGGGGCCTCGACATGAGCGCACGGGCGATGGCCAGTTGCTGCGCTTCGCCACCGGACAGGTAGCCGGCCGAGGTGGTCCACTTGTCGCGCAACATCGGAAACCGTTCGCCCATCTCGTCAAGCAGCGCCGGCCGGTCCGCTGAGGGAACGGTTACACCGCCGATCCTGAGGTTCTCCTCCACCGTCAGGTCAACGAAGATCCGCCGGTGCTCGGGTACCAGGGCAAGGCCCGACCTGAGCAGCTTCTCAGGAGGCATTCCGGTGATGTCCTTGCCGTCGAAGGTGACACGACCACCGCTAGGTGCCAAGAGCCCGGCAATGGAGTTCAACAGCGTCGTCTTGCCAGCACCGTTGGGTCCGATGAGGCCTACAACCTCACCGGACCCAACGTGCAGGCTGGCTTCTCTGAGTGCCGAGATCTCACCGTATTTGGTTGTCAGACCCGACACCTCGAGCATGAAGCATCAGCCTCCGATCGTGGCGACCAGCACGTCCTCGCCGTTGACAATCTGGTTGATCGGAACGGCCTTGGGGGGAATGCCGTTGGTGCCGGCATAGGTGATCTCACCGGACAACCCCTGGAACCCCGAGATCTGCTTCACGGCCTCACCGATGTCGGCAGGCTCGGTGCAGTCGCAGTCCAACATGCCCTGAATGCCGAGGAACAACGAATCAACGTAGAGGGCCATGAACCCACGACTCGCTAGCGCCTCGCCCCGTGAAGCCTCATAGCCTGCCAGCAGCGTGTCGATCGGGTCACCGGCGCTGATGCTGGTATGGGGCGTGTGGGCTATTCCCTCGTTGTTGGCCTCAACCTGGATGCCGGTGGCATCCATGGCATCGGTCCCGATGTAGGTGAGGCCGTCGAGGCCCTGCCCCTCGAGTTGGCCCCGAAGCGCTGTCACCTGGAAGGCCAGAGCAGCAGAGAAGACCACCTCGTTGTTCTCAGAAATGCCGGCTATCTCGTTCACCTGCGCGGAGAAGTCGGTGTCGGCAGCCCACACGTAGGTCTGGGTGCTGACCACCTCACCACCACCGGCCACGAACGCAGCAGCAAAGGCATCGGGGTTTACACCGGTGTAGGGGATTCCCTCACCCTCGGTGAACACGATCGCACGGGTAATGCCCTGATCAAGCGCCCACTGTGCAGCTGCTCCCGCCATGGCGAAGTCGTCAAAGGTCACCAGGTACGAGTTGATCGAAGCATCCGCAAGGGTCGGCTCGGTAGAGGCCGCCACGAACAGCGGCACATTGCCCCCGGTTGTCTGGAGGATCGGAAGGGCAAAGTCGGCAAACGGTGGGCCGATGAGGAACTGTGCACCCCAATCCAGCAACTCCTGCGCGGCCAAAGCGGCATCGTCGCCAACCTCGGCCACACGAACCTCGACAGGACTGCCGTTGATGCCACCAGTGCAGTTGATCAACTCAGCAACGTAGGGCACCAGGTTGGAACCAGGAATATCGACAAACCCGACGACATCGCTGAAGTCCATTGCCATACCCACCCGGATCGGATCACCCGACGGCGCCGTAGCACAACTCGCCAGATCAGCACCCAGGATCGCATCAATATCCAAACCCACAACCGCCGAACCAGCCGCAGCCGCAGCCGCAGCCGCTGATGTAACTGTGACGGTGGTGCCGCTTACGGTGGCGACCAGCACGTCCTCGCCGTTGACAATCTGGTTGATCGGAACGGCCTTGGGGGGAATGCCGTTGGTGCCGGCATAGGTGATCTCACCGGACAACCCCTGGAACCCCGAGATCTGCTTCACGGCCTCACCGATGTCGGCAGGCTCGGTGCAGTCGCAGTCCAACATGCCCTGAATGCCGAGGAACAACGAATCAACGTAGAGGGCCATGAACCCACGACTCGCTAGCGCCTCGCCCCGTGAAGCCTCATAGCCTGCCAGCAGCGTGTCGATCGGGTCACCGGCGCTGATGCTGGTATGGGGCGTGTGGGCTATTCCCTCGTTGTTGGCCTCAACCTGGATGCCGGTGGCATCCATGGCATCGGTCCCGATGTAGGTGAGGCCGTCGAGGCCCTGCCCCTCGAGTTGGCCCCGAAGCGCTGTCACCTGGAAGGCCAGAGCAGCAGAGAAGACCACCTCGTTGTTCTCAGAAATGCCGGCTATCTCGTTCACCTGCGCGGAGAAGTCGGTGTCGGCAGCCCACACGTAGGTCTGGGTGCTGACCACCTCACCACCACCGGCCACGAACGCAGCAGCAAAGGCATCGGGGTTTACACCGGTGTAGGGGATTCCCTCACCCTCGGTGAACACGATCGCACGGGTAATGCCCTGATCAAGCGCCCACTGTGCAGCTGCTCCCGCCATGGCGAAGTCGTCAAAGGTCACCAGGTACGAGTTGATCGAAGCATCCGCAAGGGTCGGCTCGGTAGAGGCCGCCACGAACAGCGGCACATTGCCCCCGGTTGTCTGGAGGATCGGAAGGGCAAAGTCGGCAAACGGTGGGCCGATGAGGAACTGTGCACCCCAATCCAGCAACTCCTGCGCGGCCAAAGCGGCATCGTCGCCAACCTCGGCCACACGAACCTCGACAGGACTGCCGTTGATGCCACCAGTGCAGTTGATCAACTCAGCAACGTAGGGCACCAGGTTGGAACCAGGAATATCGACAAACCCGACGACATCGCTGAAGTCCATTGCCATACCCACCCGGATCGGATCACCCGACGGCGCCGTAGCACAACTCGCCAGATCAGCACCCAGGATCGCATCAATATCCAAACCCACAACCGCCGAACCAGCCGCAGCCGCAGCCGCTGATGTAACTGGAGCGGCAGCGGTTGTAACTGGCGCCGCAACGGCCGTCGTAGGTACAGGCGTGGTGCTCACATCCTCGTCGCTACCGCATGCTGCGGCGAGGATCGCAAAGACCGTCATTACGGCGATCAAGGACTTGGACTTCATTGCTCTGCCCCCCTGAAGTTTTCACTTCGTGTTGTTACGCGAACTGTTGCCCAATAGATGCAGAAGGTACAAATTGTGCGAGATCCTGATTGCACACAGTCTGCTTCCCTCGGCTCTGAAACGACCCGACGTCCTGTCGATCTCTATGTATCCGGATCGCTCAACCACGGCGCGGAGACCTGATCCCACGGAACTCCCAGTCGCCACCCAGGGCGGTCGAGAGAACCTCCTCCGACTCCGTGGGC